>CAZGVZ010000032.1:0-3673 GCA_964529145.1 uncultured Fibrobacteraceae bacterium
GTGCGACTACGGGGAATGTGCTTCGCCTGAAGGCGAGGGGTTTCAACCATCCCCGGAAGGGGACACTAAAAATCCACGGCTTATAAGGTTTCCCTCCCTGCGAAAACTCGAACTCATTTGCATATCCGGCGGATCATCAATACAATTGAAACCAACTGGTACCGCTGTAGTCGACGGCTTGTTGGAACGGGTAACAACCCGCGGTACTGGAAGAATGCATTGCATTCAATGTGCTGTCTTACTCCACTGCAGAACAGGTGGTTTTTCACTCTGTTCAGTAAGTGTAAGGAGTCCGTTGACTGCAGCACCGTCATATCGCACCGCTTTCCCCGGGTTGAACCCGGAAGGTTTTTGCGGATGCCTTACCACACGGTAAGTAATGGAACGGGAGATGATCCATGCCCAATCAGCCACGCCTTGAAGATTTCCTGATAACCGACGGCCTTCCCGTTCCGTGGAACAATCTGCAGCATACGCTCGAAATCGGCATCGATTATGCCGATGGCGCGAGGAAGATAGCCCATTTTTTATCCGGCATCGAGGAGGCATATCCGCTCGATGAACTTTTCACCGTGCTGTTCGCCGCGAATCCGCCTGAGGAGTGGCTCGAATTTTTCATCATATGCATGCTCGACACCGGTTTTTCGGACATCATTGTCGCAAGAAATGTGCTGCGGCTTCGCTGCCTGCGGCGCCTGTATATGAAAATTGATGGAGGCGTCCGGGTGGAAGAGAAGGAGCGCGAGATCTTCAGCCAGGTCACTGCATTTACCAAAGTGAATAATGTCGCCGTGTTTCTCGGACTCACGTACTTCGCGCATACTCTCATCGAATCGCTTCAGTGCCCCCGGGAAATTCACCGGGAACACCGGCGGTTACTCGTCGGCCTTATCAGGCTCGAGGCACGGGCGCTTCGTGTCCGCATCGACCGGCTGTCGGATTCTATTGACGCATACAGCATGAAAGAGATGGGAAGGATGCTCCCGATCATCAAACGTTTCGACGAGAACCTCGGAGAGGCGGAACATCTTGCCGCACTCATAGAAAAAGGAGAGACACTCGGGCGTGCCTCGATGACCTTCGCCAACGCGCTCAAGGCCGGATCAATCGAGAAATGGGCCTGTAAACTGGGGACCGGAGGGGAAATCACATGTCTGAAAGAGGCGCTGCTCCTGCAGTCGAAAAAACTCGTCCCAACCCGCTCGGTGGTTTCGCTCATGTCGCTCTACCGGTGGGTTTACGAGGCGAACGGATATGCATCCACCCCCGCTCTCCGGGCGAAAAAGGCCCTGGAACTCTACGACAACGGCCGGTTCTCTATCGACCTGAGCATCGTTATCGACCAGCTACGGGATCATCTTTCCGAAGCAGGGGCATGGATCGAGGGTTCCATAGCATCCGGCAGTTTCTCCGACCGGCTCTATTCCCAGTGGATCGGCACCAACGGCCTCTCCCGCCCGCTCGACCGCAAATTCGAATCTGAGGAGCGGGACCGGCAGCTCACAGGCAGGCAACTGGTATACCGGTTCTTCACGAATGAATCGGTCATGGTGCGTATTCTGGACAATCCTGAAATATTCGATACACCCGGAGTGGTCGAATTCATCGCGAAGAGATCTCGATCGGTCCGGGTATTGTCGAAAATCGCATCATCCAACAATCTTTACTCCGGCCCCGCCAACGGCGGTGTTCCCGCCGCACTGCTCACCAATCCGGCGAGAATACCGCTCACGCTGCTCAGGATTTTCTTCAAATCCAGCTTCTTCAGCCATAAGGATCTGAAGCGTCTTGTCGAGGCCAATTCACAGATGCGTCCCGAGGTGGCCGCGGAGATAACGCGGTCGCTTTCGTGAGAATGATCACACGTCAATTCGATGAAGCGCGGGAATGGCCGACAGATACTTGTGGTCAAGGAACCGTGATGCCTGCAATGATGGAAAATCCGAAGGCTGCCGCGGTTGCGGTTTTAGTCCTCAAATGCTGCTGACGCTTACCTGTTCAGCCTTCTTCGCATTCAGACCGGATTCGAACAGGTGTTCCTGCTCGACTACGATCGCGATTTTTTCCAATGGCACCTGAAAGGGGGTTTCTGCCGGCCGCTCAGATGAGGCCCGTTCTTTCCTGAATTCCTTGTGACCGGTATTTCACCGATGTAGATTATCGGTGTTACGGACGTCAGGGAATCCCGGTGCGAATCCGGAGCGGACCTGCCACTGTGATCCCACTGCGGTGTAGCGGATACACCGGGTGCCGTCGTATCGAACCACTGCCCTCGGGTCGCACAGGGTGGGAAGGCGGCGGCGCGGGAGAGCCAGGAGACCTGTCCGTGACGCGCAGTCTTCGGATTTTCACGGATCGGAATCCGGAGTTTTCCAAGTGTCACATAATGCCGGCCACCGGTCCTGAAACCAGCCCACGCCGCTTTGGGGTGGAGCGTTTTTCATTTGGAACGTCACGTCCGGATCATTCAGAAAGAGATAGATGCACATGGCCCTGTCGATCATGATCCAGGGTACCGCAAGTTCGAGCGGAAAATCGCTGATCACTGCCGCGCTCTGCAGGATTTTCCACCAGGACGGGTACCGGGTCGCGCCGTTCAAGGCGCAGAACATGTCCAACAACTCCTATGTCACCCATGACGGATGCGAAATGGGACGCGCGCAGGTGGTGCAGGCTTACGCGTCGGGCCTCGAACCGGACGTGCGCATGAATCCGGTGCTGCTAAAACCCTCTTCCGACTGCAGGTCTCAGGTGGTACTCAGGGGAAAACCGTCGCATACTCTCGATGCCGTTGATTGGCACGAATCCCGGGAATTCCTTCGCGGAACCGTTAGGGATTGTTACGGTTCACTCGAAGCCGAGCACGAAATCATCGTCATCGAGGGAGCGGGAAGCCCCGCCGAGATCAACCTCAAGGAAAACGACTTCGTCAATATGGGCATGGCGAAAATGGCCGGCGCTCCGGTCATCATCGTCGGCGACATCGACCGCGGAGGAGTTTTCGCGTCGCTCGTTGGAACCATGCGGCTTCTGGACGACGATGAACGCAAACGGGTCAAGGGATTCATAATAAACAAGTTCCGCGGAAACACCGAACTGCTCCAACCCGGGCTCGACGAGCTTGAAAGGCTGACCGGCGTTCCCGTGCTGGGGGTCGTACCCTGGATCGATCATGCGATCGACGAAGAGGACGGTGTTGCCGAACGGTTCGACCGTAAGGACCATCCAACCGCCGAAATTGACATCTGCATTATCCGGCTGCCCCACATATCGAACTTCACCGATTTCATACCCCTCGATGGAATCCCCGGCACGCGGGTGCGCTGGTGCAGACGAGCGGATGAAATCGGCACTCCCGATCTACTCATACTGCCGGGTACCAAAGCGACCATCCCGGACCTGCAGTCGGTCAGGAAAAACGGTGTCGCCGATGCCGTCATCTCCTATGCGGCCGGCGGAGGAACGGTTCTTGGAATCTGCGGGGGGTTCCAGATGCTCGGGGAATCCATCGAGGATCCCTTCGGCGCGGAAAGCGAAAAGGAGAGGGAAAACGGCCTCAACCTTCTGGAAATGTCGACCGTTTTCAGCCGTGAAAAACGGATAGTTCGGACCTCGACGGAACTCCACGGAAAGAGCTGGAGGCTTCTGCCCGCTCCGGAAGGCACATGCCTCG
>CAZGVZ010000032.1:3683-5821 GCA_964529145.1 uncultured Fibrobacteraceae bacterium
CATGGGCAAAAGCGACTACGGAGCCTCGTGCTTTCCGTTCACGAGCGTCTCCGACGATTCCGGCGGGCGGATGGTGACGGGTGTCGCCGACGCTTCGGGACGCATCGCGGGAACCTATTGCCATGGCATCTTCGACTCGCGCGCGGTGGTGCGGTGCCTTTTCGACACTCTGCGCGCCGCCAGGGGATTGCCGCTCCTCGATGATTACCCGGAAAACAGAAGGGTGCTTCTCGAAAAGGATCTCGACCGTCTCGCCGCGCTCTGCAGGGAACGACTTTCGATAGATACAATATACGGAATAGTGCGCAACGGGGACGAGGCTGCATTAACAGGTTGATCAAGCAGGAACCGGTATTTCCAACGACGGCGACACCGGCAGTATCTCGATCCAGCCGGATGTTTCCCAAAGAAAAAAGAGAATACGGATATCCTTTATTCGATTGAATTTTTAAAAAAATCTAGACGTCCGAAGAAGATTGGGCCCGGAGTGTTTTATGCGATTCTGTTAATACCATCGTTAATCATCCTTTCTCAGGGTTTACCGAATAGATAGCCGCTTCGGTTGGGAAGGTGATACATCCTGGACATCGGGCGATACCGCCTGGGTCGTCATGGACGGACCCAAATCAGTCTCGGTCAGATTCGGCAGGATGGTCGAACTGTCGCTCACCTGCCTCAACGGAAGCCTTGAACGGGAGCCGTCCGCCCTGGCATACATTCCCGGAAACGAAGAGATCGTCCGCCTCATCGCAATACCCGATTCGGGTTTCAAGTTTCATAAATGGGAAGGCGACTCACTCATACGCATTTCGGCCGATACCGCCTGGGTGTGCATGAACGCATCTCGTTCGGTCACCGCCATCTTTGTATCGGACAAGGCTTTGTTCACGGCCCGATCCCTTTAAACCACACTAAATCTTCGTACCCAGAGTCGCGGGCATGAATCTCCCGAGTTTTACATGCTTCTGGCTCGCGAGGTTCTCCGCAATCTTCCGCACCATCTCCGCCTTGCCGCGCAGGAGAATGACTTCGATACAGTTGTCGTGATCGAGGTGCGCGTGCATTGTGGAGATGATGTACTCGTGAAATTCGTGCTGCTTCTCGGTTAGCTGCCCGGTGAGACCGCGCTTGTGGTGATCGTACACGAGGACGACCGCGGCCGCTGTATCGCCCGAAATGTTCTCCCACTCACTTTTCACGAGATTTTCGCGGATGAGATCCCGGATCGCCTCCGAGCGGTTGTCGTAGCCCCGGCGATCGATATCTTCGTCGAAACGCTTGAGCAGATCCTCGGGGAGCGAGACGCCGAAGCGTATGCACTGATTATCCATAAGAAACGGTTCCTTCTCGATGAATTGAGGTATCCTCTTTCAAATGCGGTGGTCTTCGGGAAAAGATTGACACTCAATTATGGCTTCCGATTGGATCCCTGAATTCCCGTTTTCCATCGGTTCGAGTACGGTTCAGTGGATGAAAATAGGTACGATGGCGGAAAAAATGCAAGTGATGGGACCACACGGGTCGGGAAAACGATTTAATGCATTCGCGATGAGAAGCGTGGAGCTGTACCGGACCTGAATTTGCGCTGCGGAAAGCATATTATCGGTGGTATCTGCCCGGGCCAGGCGAACGATGTTGCGATGACAGCGAAGCTGACCACGTATTTCACCGAAACCGGGCTGTATCGTCGTTACCCTCAAGGTCGGGAGTGCAGGTGAGCGGATGATCCAAAAACGGCAGCGTCCGATCAAAGGCGAGCGATGCATCGCGGCCCCGGGCAAACCGTGCTCCCGATGCGAAGGAGATATATCGAGTCCATGATATATGCGGGCATTCGGGAGCCAGGATGCAAGGGGCGCGATTCGGTTCGCGTCAGGAAAACCATGTGACCCGTGGCGAATTCACTTCACCTGTGTCGTCAGAAACACCTGGAGCGACATCTGCTGGATCTGGTTCTGCAGCGCTTCGATTCCGTCCATATGGGCATCCTCATCGTTGAGGATCTCCTGAAGCAGGTCGCGCGTGGCGAAATCCTTCACTTCACCTGCGAGAGCGATGGCATTGTTGTATGCCGCGATCGCACCGGTTTCGGCCTCGTTATCGTTGGCAAGCTGCATCTGGACATCGGCACCGATCTT
>CAZGVZ010000032.1:5831-15384 GCA_964529145.1 uncultured Fibrobacteraceae bacterium
GCCGATGAGCTTTTCGGCATGCTTCATTTCGTCGATGGCCCGCTTTTCGAAATGCTGATGGAGTTTTTCGTATCCCCAGTCGTCGCACATCTCGGAATGGACCATGTACTGATTGATGGCGGTCAGTTCGTCAGCCAGGAGAGCATTGAGGGTCGCGATGATTCTTTCGTTGCCTTTCATCCGGACGTCCTTTACTGTTAAGGTTATGGTTTTTTGATGAGTATGATTTGACGCATGATTTTCGCCTTTATCGGTCGGAAACCGCCTGTTTTCCGCGACACCCGCTGCAGGTGCCGTAGAAATCGGTACGATGCCATGTTATGGAATAATCACAGAAAGCCTCGGCCTGCCGGTCGACATCTCCCGAAGAGGGCATTTGTAAATCCTCGACCTTTCCGCATGTTATACAGACAAGATGACAATGCGGGCGGATCGTCGCATCGAACCGGTCCACGTGTCCGTCAAAGGAAAGACGCTGAACCAGCCCCTGTTCCACAAGCACATTGAGATTCCGATACACGGTTCCCAGGCTTATCCTGGGTATTTCCCTGCGGACTACGACATAGATTTCGTCTGCCGTAGGATGCGATTTCACCCCCTTGAGTACCCCGAGAATCCTCTCTCGCTGTCGACTTTTCCGGTAATTCATCCTAACCTGATAATAATGATTATTGTTATTGATAATATAGTTAAATCCCCGCCACTGGTCCAAATTCTTGAATCTTCCGCCCGGCCCATTTCAGGGCTTACCCCAGTCGACGTTTTTGCGCGTAATACTTCTTCGAATAGTTCTTGCCAATTCGTGTTATTTTAATTAAATTAATGCTACCTTTTGGTGTTACAAATTTTAAATATGTGCTATCGGCATTACTTCTTTTATCAAGGGAGGTGCTATGTCGGTTCGTACGGGGATCAAGACATCGCTCGTTCATCTCTGCCTGGCTGCAGTTTGCCCCTCGTCTTACGCAGACCGGCCCGGGGTGGATTCGGCGCCGGTGCAGGATCTCGATATGATGGTAGTGCGCGCACAGACCAAAAAGCTGCTCTCCTCCGATCTCATCGACAGCTCAGTCATCTCCCGCCCGCACGATTTCAAAAGTGTGGACGGACTGCTTGCCGAACTGCCTGGGATCGATCTTCGCAGAAGCTCTCCGGCCGCCGGAAAGGGGACCGGTGTTTTCATCAGGGGGCTCGATGAATCGCGCAGTCTCATCCTTCTCAATGGCCGTCCGCTCAACGGCGCCGGGGTCATGGGGGGCGAATACGTCGACTGGGCGCTCCTGCCCCTTGCCGATGTCAGAAAAATAGAGGTACTGCGCGGGGTTAAATCTGCCGAATACGGCAACACGGTGGGAGGGGTTGTCAATATCATCACCCGGCATGACATGACCGCCCCCACCACGACAAAAATCAACGCATCCTATGGAATCGTCACGCCCGAGCACGCGAAGGACGGCTGGAAAAACCGGACAACCGATCTTTCTGTGGTGCACCACGCGAACATCCTCAATACCGCCGCGCTCGACCTGTTCGCCGGATATGGACAGGGAGAACCGTTTCTGCGCAACAATAATTACGCGCGTACCTCGTTTGGCGGGGAGCTGTCGCTTATACTTCCATGGGAATTGCGAACGAGCATCGGCATGAACAACACGCTGCAGCGACGGGGATTCGCAATAGCCAACAGCAATACCGCTTCGAACTACGATCAGAATTTTCCGGTGTCAAAGGAATTCGCGGGAGGAGGGCCGGGGTTCTCCTGGAAGGGGGGGGATTTCTACTTCGGAGACCGCAGTTACTGGAACAATCTCCGCACCCAGATCGACCTTTCGCTGCAGAAGGAACTGCCGGGGGTGCTGATCACCGCGCTCGGCCATCTCAATGACCAGGACCGCACCGAATACTATTACGCGCTGACCGATACCAACAAACTGGTGATCGAGCGGTTCGCCAAGCCCGAAGACAACACATGGGGATGGAACCTCATCGTTGAACAGTCGCTCGGCAGAACCCATTCCATCAAATACGGCGGAGAAGGAAACGGTCTGCGCTACAGCAACGCTGATATCAGGGCATGCGACACCGCCTATTTCAAAGTCAAACCCGAAGACGGCGATCCGTCGGCAACGATCAAAGCCGCCGACCGGTACGGCGCATTCGTGCAGTCGTTTCTCAAATTCGGGGAACGGATCGAGGTGTCTCCGGGAGTCAGGTACGATTTCTACCTCGGTCACCGGCGCGATTCGACGTTCGATGAAACGAAATTCCACGGAGTGAGTCCCAATACGGGTCTCACCGTGAAAACCTGGGAGGGCGGCCTGATCGCCCTTCAGGGAGCCTATGCGCACCGTTTTCCCACCTGTCCCGAGCTGTATTGGTACTATGGGGGCTACCGGCCGGCCGACCGCGGGGAGCTCATGCCAGAACGGGCGGCTCAGGCCGAACTCGGCCTGTCGCATACCCTTGCGGCAACAGAGAAGATCGGCGGCTCGCTCGGAATTCGAGGCTATTACTACCGGATAAGCGATTACATAAGGACCATCTTCGGATACAAGCCGAGCCGGCTCATTTACAATATCGACCAGGTAACACTCTCGGGGTTCGAGGCGGAGATCGCCATGCACATCCTGAACGTTCTGCATCTCCGGGGCAACTACACCTTACAGCATACGGAAAAAAAGGGCGACACCTACGACCACAGCATGGTGCTCACCAGGAATCTTCCGGAACTGCCGAAGCATAAATGCAATGCCGCGATCGAATACCGCGGCGGAGGCCGAAGCGGGGGAACCGTGGGCCTGTCGATGCGCTGCAGCGGGGAGCGGGAGGTCATCTTCGGCAATTCGGCGAAGAGCGATTCGACGGCGCTCGGACACATCGACCCCTTCGCGATCTTCCGTCTGTACGGCAGTTATCAGCTCTGGTCCAAAGAGCGCTTCTCGACGAAACTCAAGGCGGGAATCGACAACCTGTTCAACACCGACTACTCGGAGTATCCCGGGATTCCGATGCCGGGGATTACCGGAACCGCGGCAATCGAAGTGAATTTTTAGGAGGACGTATGGAAAAATCCGCACCCGCCATCTACCGGCCGGAGTTCTGGGAGGAGCAGTGGAATTCGCTCAACGACTCCGGTACCGCCTTCACCGGTTACGGTTCGAAAAACGTATGGGACGCGATGGCGGGAGACTACGGCAGACACCACGATGCGACCAGCCATGACGAGCGTCTCGACGCGACACTGGACCGGCTGGAAAAGGGCGGCATCGAGTTCGAAAACGCTTCCGTCCTCGACGTGGGCTGCGGACCCGGACGCTTCGCGGCGGCATTCGCGGCCAGGGGGGCACGGGTGGTCGCCGTCGACATCTCCGAAAAGATGATCGAGCGGCTCCGCGCGGAAACCGACCCGGCGCTTCTCGAACGCATCACACCCGTGGTCGCCGACTGGAAGACGCTCGACCCCGATACATGCGGATACGACAAATCGTTCGACCTTGCGTTCGCCAACATGACTCCCGCGGTCATAAATCCGGGATCATTCAAAAGATTCATGGCTGCGTCAAAAAGATGGTGCTGGTTCCGCGGCTGGGCCGGGCCACGTGAAAACCCGCTTCTCGAACGGGTTTACCGGGCGGTATTCGGAGCGGATCCGCAACCTTTCATGGGAAATTTCATCTGCGCGTGGAACCTCGTCTGCGCCTCGGGGTATTTTCCGGAGTGCGGATTCGAAACGATCGGGTGGAGGCATAAAAAACCTATCGAGGAAAGCGTTAAATTCCACGCGGCTTTGTTTTCTCAGGGCGATGCGGCAAAAGAGAAGGTGTTCGCAGAAAAAATCGCGGCGTCTCTTTCGGATGTGGCGCTGGATGGATTCGTCGAGAACAGCTTTACCGGACATACCGGAAGCATGATGTGGTCGGTGGCGGGGTAAAGTGTCTTTTTCAATCCGAGAACGACAGGGGATATGCACATGAATGAAATGACAATTGACAGGATGAAACCCCGTGCAGGGCTGCAGCGTCTTCTGCTCGACGGGAACACATCGCGGCTGCTTGAACTGGCGGGAATGCTGCACGGGCACTACTGTCCGGGCCTTGCGCTCGGGGTGAAGGCGGTCGAGGCGGCATTCGGAAGGCTGGGAATAATCGATAACACCGGCATGGAGGAGATCATGGCGGTGATCGAAGGGAACAGCTGTGTTGCCGACGGCATACAGTTCGCCTCGGGATGCACGCTCGGCAACAATGCGCTCGTGTATAAAGACCTCGGCAGGAGCGCGGCAACCTTCTACAGGCGTGGTGCCAAAAGGGCGGTGCGGGTAAGCGTTCGGAAGTTCGAGGCTCCGGCAGGCAACGAGGAGGAGCGGAAGGAGGGCGATGCCCTTTTCGACAAAGCGGTGAAACGTCGCGAAAAACTCACCGATGCCGAAAACGCGCGCATGAAGGAACTCTGGATACGACGTTCGTTCGAAACCGCGGCGATGCCGGTCGAAGCGCTTTTCTCCATCACCGATGTACCGGTGCCGGTATTGCCGTTCGCGCCCATCGTCGATTCGCAGGTGTGCAGCGTCTGCGGGGAAAGCGTCATGGAATCCCGGGCCGTGCTGCGCAGTGGAAACACGGTCTGTCTCACGTGCGCCGGAGAAGAGTACCGTATGGTGATCGGTAAGGGAATCACGACCGCCAAAGCGTCCGAAGAATGAACCGGCGACAACCGCTGATCGTGTTGTGTGCCGCCGCGATGATCGCGACCGGCTGCGGAAAATCCGGCGCGAAACAGGGCGCGGCAGCCACTCCCGATACGCTGGTGGATGCGGCCGGCAGAACCGTGGCGATTCCCTCACAAATAAACCGGGTCGTCTCTCCCTTTACCATGTATACCCGGCTGATCGTCGCCATGGGCGGATGCGACCGTTTGGCCGGTATTTCACATTCGTGCGTCCTTCCCGAAGAGGAGCGGGGATGCGGCGGGCATCTGCTCGATCTCCCCGACGTGGGGCAGTTCGGGGCCAACATGGAGCTTATCGCCTCGCTCAAACCCGATCTCATCTTCGCCTCGCAACCCGATGTAGCGGCTTTCGCCTCCAAGACCGATGCCGCGGTACTGGCCATATCGTTTCCCAGTGATGTCCCTATGCTCGACATGTTTTACAGCCAGATAGATCTTATAGGAAAAGCGATGCATCTCGAGACACAGGCCGACAGCCTCAAACGGTTCATTTCTTCCGTCGTGGAGCCCGTCGTGTCGGTCACGGCTGCCCTGCCCGATTCTGCAAAGCCGAAAGTCTACTTCGCCTGGACGAACTGGACCGGTGATATCCTCAATACCGTCTGTGAATTCGATCCGATAGAACTCGCAGGCGGCGTCAATGTGGCGCGCGGGGCGAAAAACTTCGCCAAAGGTGAGCGGGGAATCCTGGTGTCACGGGAACACATAATCAAATGGAATCCCGACGTCGTCTTCATTTCACGTTACCAGGAACAGGCATGGCACAAGGGCGGTTCGACGAAACCTCTTCCGGTGACGATCAGCGACGTGCTCGAGGATCCCCTGCTGCAGAGGGTAAATGCCGTGAAGAACCGGCGCGTTTACTACACGACGGCATTCTGCAACTGGTGGCCTCAGCAGCGGGCACTGGCACAGGTGCTCTACATGGCGAAGATCCTCCATCCCGAACGGTTCAGCGACCTGGACGTGGAGCGGGAGGGGAACCGTATTTTCAAACGTTTTTTCGGCGCCGAAAGCCTTTACACGGCGATGGCGGGCGATCTCGAACTCCACACGTGGAAATGAAGGCACATGAGCCAGGTACGTGAATGACGGCGAACAACCGCAATCTGCATGCCGAGTACCGCCGGTCGGTAGCGAAGAAGGCCTCTCTCATCGCAGTACTTGCCTTCTGCGCTTTACTGCTTTCGGTGATAGGGTGCGGCATCGGCCCCATGAAGTTCGACTTTACGGATATTGTCAGGGCGCTCGCGAACGGCCTTATAGGGGGAAATTTCGACGTTCCCGACGGTGCGACTGCGGTCATTGTCCGAATCCGTCTTCCCCGTATCGTACTCGCCCTGCTGAGCGGATTCGGTCTGGCGGTGGCGGGAATGCAGATGCAGGTGGTGCTGCGCAACCCGCTGGCTTCACCGCTCACCCTCGGAGTTTCGTCGGGCGCGGCGCTCGGCGCGGGGCTGGCCATCATAACCGGATTCACTCTCGTGGGCGGACGGTACATGCTCATAGCGAACGCCTTCGTGTTCGCGCTCGTACCCTGTGCCGTTATTTTCTTGATGTCCAGGGCCGGTGCTGCAGGATACGGCATGCTGATTCTCGCCGGTATCGCGATGAATTTCATTTTCTCTTCGGTTTCCACGCTGCTGAGTTACTTCTCCAGTTCCGAAGAACTCAAATCGCTTTCACTCTGGATGATGGGGAACCTCGGACGGGCGACATGGAGCGATATCGGCACCCTTACGGCGGTACTCGCCGTTACGATACCCCTGCTCTTCCTGCAGAATCAGAAGCTCAGCGTGCTCAATGCCGGAGATGAAAGTGCCGGGGGGCTAGGGGTCGATGTCGAGAGGACGAGGATAACGGTTCTCACGCTCACCGCAATGGTATCCGCAGCGATAATCTGCTGTACGGGTATCATCGGCTTCGTCGGACTGGTCGCGCCGCATATCGTTCGGATGGTGATCGGCAGCGACGCCCGTTACCTTATGCCCGCCTCCGGGCTTTTCGGAGGAGTTTTTCTGCTCGGCGCAGATATTCTGTCGCTCAAAATCATCGAACCTGCGGTGCTCCCGGTTGGAATCATCACCTCGTTCGTCGGCGGACCTCTTCTGCTCTGGCTTATCATCAGGAAACAACGGGAGCGGGTATGGTGACGCTAAAAATCGACGGACTTGCCTACAGATATTCGTCTCATCCGGTTTTTTCTGACGTTTCGGCAGAAATCGGTAGAGGCGAGATCGTATCGATCGTCGGAAGGAACGGCGCGGGAAAATCCACGCTGATCAAATGCATCAACCACATTCTCCCGCCGGAAAAGGGGGCCGTGCTGATCGGAGAGCAGCCGGTCGCCCGAATGAGTCGGATATCGCGTGCGCGACGGTTCGGATACCTTTCGCAGAGAAGCGAACAGCTCTTTCCCGCGACCGTTTTCGAAGTCGTGCTGACCGGCAGGTACCCCCATTCGCCTGTGCGGTTCTCGCGCCGAGACGAGGAGATCACTGCCGAGGTTATCAACATGATGGAACTCGATGAGTTCGCCCCGAGGCTCTTCAACTGCCTGAGCGGAGGGGAACAGCAGCAGGTGCTCATCGCCCGGGCTCTCGCGCAGGGCGCTGACATACTGCTTTTCGACGAACCGACCAACAATCTCGATCTCAAACATCAGTTGCAGATCATGCGGCTCATCCGGAAACTCGCAGAAGAAAGAGGCATTACCTCCATTCTCGCCATTCACGATCTGAACTTCGCGGCAGCCTACTCCGACCGGGTCATCGTGCTCCATGAAAAAAGGGTACTCGCGAACGGCACACCGGCCGTGGTGTTCACACCTGAGATCATCAAGGAAGCGTTCGGGGTGACGGTGAAAATCTACGATCACCACGGCGTGCCCCATGTCGCGGTTGTCCATCATCCCGGATTCCGCGGCTGAAGAGCGGATTCCGGACTGAGTTACCCTTCATTTCACGATCTCCATATCGTCTATCCACAGATCGATAGAGTCACCGTCCGGACTCGAAAAATGAAAGTTGACGTTTTTCAGGTTCCTGAGCACAGTGTCGATCGGGACGATCGCGTGCTGTCTGGCCCACCGGGGCTGATGGAACTCCTTTCTAAAATTGAGCGATACCGTCACCCAGTCCGTCCTGATTTTCCCTGTAACCGGCGCCTCGTAGTCCGCCCACTCGGTGAGCGTCTCCTGGCCTTCGGCTCCCGCCACGCAACGGTTTTCGGTGTGCGGAAGAACGACCGTAAGCCTTCCTCCGGATACGGTTCCCCGCATCCTGAACCGCAGATAAGAATACCCGGTGAGGTCTACCGGTAGCGACCGGGGGCAGTTGCTGGAAGGGCCGAGGGTGATACCCATGCCGATGTAATCCCATCCAAGTCTGTTTCCGGTAGTTCCCTTCATTCTCGCTGCGTATCCTTTCTCCCCGCACCCGGGTTTACCCATGAAAAATCTGCCGTGCGGCGGCTGCACTTTCGAGTTGCCTCCGGTCGGGGCATCGTCGTAAGTATACCACCAGCCTCCAGCCGCGGTCTGATGGTCGCCGTCGTCGCAGTCGTCTATCCAGTACGATTCCCGGGCAACGAGTTGCGAAGCGAACACCAGGATCAGAATGCATATGGTAGCCGGTCTGTTCAAGGTTCACCTCTTCCTGGTCGATAAGTTGCACATTGGTCCACCCGGCTCGCCTCAGAAAAGTTCGACATCATCGATCCATAAATCGATGGACTGGTGCGGCTCCCCCTCCCAGCGCCACTGCAGGAGGTTCACGTTCTCGAGCACTGTCTCGATCGATACCCGCAGGGAGTCCGGCGTTTCGACGGGCTGGGATAAATGTTTCCTGAATTCGAGTTTCGCCGGCGCCCACTCGCGCGTGACGTTTTCGGTGATGTCGGCGCTGTAGTCGTGGCCTCCGGTCAGGCTCATGCAGGATCTGCGATCCGGCGCCGGCGACATTGACTGATGCGGCAGAACGAAACGGAGCTTTCCCTTTCCGTGCCAGCCTTTAATCCTGAAACGGATGCCGCGGTAGCTCCTCAGGTCGATTCCCATACAGCGGGGACAGATCGCCCGTTCACTAAGATAGGTGTTGATTCCGAGGTGAGCGTTCCTTCCGTCTCCGGTTTCCCCGGTAATCCTCACTGCATACCCCCTGTCTCCGTACCCGGGCGAACTCTTCTCGAATCGATTGGTGCAACCGTCCGAAACGGGAGGCCATACTGCCGATGTCCCTCCCTGAGCGGAGTCGGTAAACGTACTCCAGACACCCCCCAGACTGTTGGTCGGACCGGGCCGGTCGTTCCGGTCGATGATCATGAGAACGAAGGCGGCGGCGACGAAAAACGATCCCGATAGGGCAGCCACGACACGCCAGATCACGATGGCCGTCGTGTTTCGCATGGGAGCACGGCCGATGGCGGCGAGCACGCCTCTGAGCGCCTCCCTGCCGCGGGGCAGCTCATAACCGGTAAGGGCAGATTCACGCAGCAGATCCTCGATTTCGTTCCGTTCCGACGATTCCATCATCCGTTCACTCCGCTCCATCCTCTATAAACGGCGCTTTTCCCGCGATGGTTGCATATTCCTGAAAGATAGTTCGCGAAGCGCCGCGATTCCCCTCGAAATCAGCGATTTTACCGTACCCTCCCGTTTCCCTGTTATGTCACAGATTTCTCCGATCTTTTTCTCTTCGACAAAACGCAGAACCAGCACATCCCTGTAATGGATGGGCATCGACTCCATGGCCCTGCGGATTTTCCGGTACATGCGGTTCTCGTCCAGCTTCCGCTGAAGATCATTTACCTCCTCAACAAGGTAAGG
>CAZGVZ010000033.1:0-15314 GCA_964529145.1 uncultured Fibrobacteraceae bacterium
ACGGCCGAAAGCGGTTAAAAGAAACAGTGCCGAAGGCACTGGATTCCTTACGTTTAAGGAACGGAGTGACAACGCCGTGGTCCCCTTGCTGAAAATCCCATAGGGATCACATTGTCCTCTCTTACCGAGGCAGGTAAAGGACTACTTTACATATATAACTTTATACCGGCCCTTTCAAAAGTCTATCCATACGGCATTTCTTAATCGTAATTTTTATCTTCTATCAAATGAACCGGATTTCCGTTTTGACTTCCAGTCGATTCCCAGTTTCCGCATGCGCCCTCTGAGCGTGTGGGGATTGATGCCGAGAATCACCGCGGCACCGTGCGGTCCATCTATCCGGCCGCTTGTCTGGTGAAGAATTCGTTCAATGTGAACGCGTGAGACGTCATCAAGCGTTTGCCTGAATCCCCCGGGGGCCTGTTCATTTTTCCGGGATTTCGGATCCACTTTGGGAGTCGTATCGGAATACTCACCGGTCCAACCCAATGACTTGCTGATTTCGAGTGATTTTCCATTCCCCAGAATCGCGGCCCGATCGATGACCGAAGCGAATTCCCGAACGTTGCCCGGCCAGTCATAGGATTGCAGAAGCGAGATGTCTTCCTGTGTCGGCATCACGGGGTAAAGCTTGAACCTGCGGGACGCTCTCTTGACAAAGTGTTCCGCAAGGTCGGGAATATCCTCTTTCCGCTGACGCAGCGGAGGAAGTATGACGGGAAAAACGGCGATCCGGTACCATAAATCTTCACGGAATCGCCCTGTCGTGACCATGGCAGACAGATCCTGATTGGTCGCGGCAATGATTCTGACATCCACATGAACGGATTTATCGCCTCCGACCCTTTCAAACCAGCCGTCCTGAAGCACTCGAAGAAAGCGGACCTGGGCCGCAGGCGGAAGTTCGCCTATTTCATCAAGAAACAGGGTGCCGCCATCGGCCCGTTCGAACCATCCCGCCGCATCGGACAAGGCCCCGGTGAAAGCACCTTTTACATGGCCGAAGAGCTGCGAATCCACAAGCTCCGGGGGAATGGCTCCACAATTTATCATCAGGAAGGGACGGTCCTCCCTGCCCGAACAGTTGTGGATCTTTCGGGCAATGAGTTCTTTGCCTGTGCCTGATTCGCCTAAAATGAGTATCGGCAAGTCCGAATTCGAGACGAGCTCGATCCGTTCGACAACACCCTTCAAACCGGTCTTTTGCCCCACTATGACATCTACGATTTCCTCCCTGCCCAGTCGGCTGAGTAACGATCTCTTGTCAGCTTCAGCAGCCTTTCGAAGCCTGGTAAGTTCCTTGAGTCGATCATCATTTTCCATGGCAACGGAAAACGGCTCAAGTAATTTTTTCATCAACACCTTGCTTTGATCACTGAAAGAATGGTTGGACGGTGCAACAAAAACCAGAAGACCGTAAATCTCGTCCCGTTTAAACGGACATATCATCACCTGGCCGGTCCTCCTCCTGGGATGAAATATAAAAGCCAAATCGTTTACCCCGGAGGAATCCAGATCCAAACAGGTATTTTGTTCCTTGAATAATCGTTTCAATCGCTTCGTTTCCATGTCTGAACAATCATGACGCCTGGTGAATTCCAACTCTTTCCCGGGAAATCCGATTGCGACCGTTTCAGTGATCCGTGACTCAAAAAAAACACGTTTCACCAAAATCTGATCGAGTTCCAAATTTTTTTGAAGTAACGAGGTGATAAGTGGCGTGAATTCACTCAGTTCAATGTTCCGGCAGGCTTCACGCCATACGTTCAACAGCACAGAATAAAACTTTTCCATGGTGCAAATCCCCTAATAAAACATTATTATTGTTAAATATGCTATAATTTATAGGTTAGATACAATGTCATTGATACATCTTGAATATACTCTGCATTCTTTTGCGCTCTTATTTTCTTTAGAAACAATGTATTAGCAAATTAATAAGCCCTTTGGCATATAATTTGTATTGTATAAACCAACTAATTCTAATTATTGAACGCTTAATTACAAAGATAACTTTAACAAGATCCTGAGACCGAGCGTGTTCATCACCAGATTCAATACCTCCCCATCCCTGTCTGGTCCATATCACTTGTATTCACGACTCTCATCATCGTTTTGAGCAGGCTCATTCCGGGAATAAAACGTCTTCAACCGGGCCTAACCGGTCTGTAATTCTATTTGTTTACCAGACATAACCCCCTTAAAATAGAAAAGAGGGAAAAATAATTATGAAGCCAAGATCTTTGGTACTTGGTATGGCCATGGCAGTCCTTTCATTGTCAGGCGGCCGGGCAAGCGCGGAAATATCGGATGTCGATCAGCTTATCGATACCCTGGTACAAAAAGGAGTGATCACGGCAGAGGCGGCATCCGCCATACGTGCCGAATCGGCAATCAAAAAACAGGAAGAAAAGGAAAAGCAGAAGGAATTCTGTATTATAGCAGGCAAGCAACTGAAGATAGCCGGTTATACGCAGGTGCGCTTCCAATTTCATTCAAACCTCCCCGATATTGACGCCGACGACGTACGCTCGTTTGATATTCGCCGGGCACGGCTTGACTTCAGAGGGGCCGTTACCGAACGATTCGATTACCGCCTGCAGCTTGATTTCGCTCGATGCGACCGCCGCGTACACATTCAATCCTGCTCTCAAAATCACAATCGGGCAATTCAAGATTCCATTCAGTCTGGAAAATCTTGCTTCAAGTCCCAAACTCGAGACAATCAACCGCTCGCAAGTTGTGGAAGCGCTGGTCGCACGAGGCAAAGACGTGATCGGCAACCAGAACGGCCGTGATATCGGCATACAGGCAAGCGGCGCGCTGTTCGAGCTCGAAAATCGAAAGCTCGTGGAATACGCTGCAGGAGTTTTCAACGGTGCCGGGATCAACTCCCTCGATGCAAATGTGAATAAAGACTATGCCGCGCGGCTTGTTTTTCATCCCGTACCGGGACTCGACATAGGGGGTTCATATTACAATGGATATGCAAAACCGGCGAAGTCCCCCGTCGGAAGGCGAAGAGACAGGGCCGGCGCCGAACTTTCGTACGCGCTGGATCCACTTACGGTAAAAGGAGAGTTCGTTTACGGCAAGGATTCCTTGACGGAAAAAACCGGCTGGTATGCACAGGCAGCCTTGTTCGCCATCCCGAAAGTGCTTCAGTTCGTAGTGAAATACGATACTTACGATTCCGATATCGGTAAACAGGACAACGAAACCGACGTCGCTGCAGCAGGCGTAAATCTCTTCATCACCAAATGGACATTCCTGCAGGTGAATTACGAACTGAAATATGCAAGCCTGGACGATATCCGCGATCATGCTGTTCTGGCACAATTTTCCATACAATTTTGACGGGAGGATCCATGAGGAATGCAAGCAATCTATTCGCTGTTTTTTTAATGCTGGCGGCGGCGGTTACCTCGAGTGGCCAGGAGAAAAAGGGTTCGATCACTCTGTCGGGGGCATGGGCAATATACCCGACGGCAGTGGCATGGGGGGAAGCGTTTCAAAAGATCAACCCCGGCGTCAGAATCGATGTTTCGGCAGGCGGGGCCGGCAAAGGAGCCGCGGACGCGATCGCCGGGCTGGCCGATATAGGAATGGTGTCGAGAGACCCTGATCCGGCAGAGGTGAAAAAGGGTGTCTTTCCGGTGTATGTATTGCACGATGCGGTTTTCCCGGTCGTCAGCGACAAGAACCCGGTACTTGCCGATCTTCTTAAAAAAGGCATAAAAAAGGAAACCTGGAGCTCTCTTTATATAGGCGGTACTGTCGCGAAATGGGATGAAGTAACGGGTAACAAAGTCAAACGTCCCGTTCATGTATATACCCGCTCCGACGCATGCGGCGCCGCTGCGAGCTGGGCCGCGTTCATGGGCAAAAAGCAGGAGGACCTGCGGGGAATCGGCGTTTATGGCGATCCCGGACTGCTCGAAGCCGCACGCCGTGACCCGGTAGGCATCGGCTATTCGAATTTCAGCTATGTGTTCACCCGGGACGGCGCACTGGTCCCGGGCATTCGACTGGTCCCGATCGATGCGAACGGCGACGGCGTGGCTGACGCCGGCGAGGCGTACACCAGCCGCGCCGATGCGGTCAAGGCCATAGGTGCGGGAACCTATCCGGCAACGCGGAAAAATTACTTTTTTGTCAAAGGGAAACCGCAGGGTCTCGTCAAGGCGTTCCTCGAATTCGCGCTTTCCGACGAAGGGGCCAAAATAGTGGATGAAACCGGAACCAGCCTGCCGCTTTCCAAGGAAGATCGCAACAGAGTACTCGCAGAAATTCAATAGGGGGCCGCAAGGTGAAACCGGTGAATCTAAGAACTTTTGCGAATACCCTGGCACAGCGGATAATGTTACTGCTGTGCCTGGGCGTGCTGAGCATAGCCTTTTTCATGGTTGGAGGGTTGCTGTACAGGTCTCACCCCGTATTGGCGGAGGCCGGATGGCGGCAGCTCCTTTTTTCCAATGACTGGCGTCCCACCCAGGGACATTTCGGAATGGCCGGATTCATTGTCGGGTCTCTGTGGGTGACCGCGATTGCGGTTTTTATCGCGGTGCCTCTCAGCATACTCACGGCCACCTACCTTTCCGAATACGCGCATCGAAGAGTCCGGGAGTACGCGCGACCCATTGTGGACTTGCTTGCGGGGATATCCCCTGTCGTTTACGGCGCCTGGGGAGTTATAGCGGTTGTCCCGCTCGTTCGCGACTATCTTATGCCCTTTCTAAGCGATCGATTCCCGTTTTTCCTGTTCGTTTCCGAAAACTATACAGGTTACACCGCGTTCACGGCAGGGCTTGTACTCTCCATCATGATTTTTCCAATTATCATTTCGATTATCGAAGAGGTCATGAAGACAATTCCGAGAGAGGTAAGAGAGGCATCGCTGGCGCTCGGCGCGACCAAATGGCAGATGGTGAAGCATGTCGTATTCAAGAAAGCCAGACCTGGAATCATCGCCGCCGTGATTCTCGGGTTGTCCAGGGCATTCGGAGAGACCATGGCGGTGCTCATGGTTGCCGGATGCTGCCTGCAGGGCTTCCCGAAATCGATATTCGATTCCGCATATCCGCTTCCCGCGCTTGTCGCCAACACCTATGGCGAAATGATGTCGATTCCGTTGTATGATGCCGCGGTGCTTCTAGCCGCTCTTGTATTATTACTGGTCACCGTGGCTTTCAATGTGCTCGGCTGGCTCATTCTCCTGTATTTCCAGAGAAGAGAGGCTCGTTATGGATAAGCGGAAAATGGAGGAAGGCTTTTTCAGGGTTCTCATGATCTCTTCCACAGTCGCGGTTGTGTCGAGCTTTGTGCTGATACTTGTAACGATTTTTTACAAGGGTTTTTCATCGCTCAGTATCGATATGTTGATCAAAACGCCGGAGGGAGGATACTACATCGGGAAGGGGGGGGGGATTCTCAATGCAATATTAGGCTCCCTTGTGCTCGGTATCGGCTCGACCCTGCTCGCCTTTATCATTACCATGCCGATCACTCTTTTTCTCAATTCGTTCCGCTCCCGTACATCCCGGTTGTCGATAGCAGTGCGTTTTTTCATGGACGTGCTGTGGGGCATTCCATCGGTAGTCTACGGTGCGTTCGGATTTGCGATCATGGCATTTTTCGGCATGCGCGCTTCGCTTCTTGCAGGCATGATCACCGTGGCTCTGGTGATTATGCCCATAATGGCCCGAAGTATCGATGAGGTGCTGAAAATGATTCCTCCCGCGCTCAAGGAAGCGTCACTGGCTGTGGGCGCCACAACGTGGGAAACCTCGGTCAAGGTAATATTCAGACAGGCTATCCCTGGAGTCCTGACCGCCGTGCTTATAAGTTTCGGCAGAGGCATCGGCGACGCGGCGGCGGTTTTGTTCACCGCAAGTTTTACCGACTCGCTGCCTTACTCCTTGTTCAAGCCGGTCGCGACGCTCCCCCTGGCCATTTTTTTTCAACTCGGAACGCCCTTTCCCGAGGTGCAGGGTAGAGGGTATGCATCGGCGCTCGTGCTGACAGTGCTGATTCTCGGCATATCTATACTGGCGCGGTCCATCGGCAAACGGTTCACCAGACATATCGTCAAATAAAGGGAAGGTAAAATGGATTTCAAGACACATATCAGCGTTCGTAATCTGCGCGTTTTTTATGGAGCGCAGGCCGCGCTCAACAACATTACCGTCGATATCCCGGATAAAAAGATCACCGCGATCATCGGTCCGTCCGGATGCGGAAAAACGACGCTGCTCAAATCATTCAATCGCCTCATCGATCTGCATGATGGAATCAAGGTTGAAGGAGAGGTGCTGGTTGACGGCGAGAATATTTACGATCCGAAGGTCGAGGTGACGCATTTGCGGAAAAAAATGGGTCTGCTGTTCCAGCGGCCGCAGCCACTCCCCATGTCGATCTATGATAACGTCGCGTACGGGCCGCGCATCCACGGCCTTCGAAACAGGAAAAAACTCGGCGATCTCGTAGAACGACGGCTCAGGGAAGCCAGTCTCTGGGAGGAGGTCAAGGATAGGCTGCATACCCCTGCCTCAGCGCTGTCGATTGGGCAGCAGCAGCGGCTGTGTCTTGCCCGCGGTCTTGCCGTAGAACCGGAAGTGCTGCTGGGAGACGAGCCCACCTCGGCGCTCGATCCCATTTCGGCGGAACGCATCGAACGACAGTTCCTCGAATTGAAGGAGCGCTATACCATCGTGGTTGTGACGCATATTCTGCGGCAGGCGCGCCGGATTGCGGATTATGTCCTGTTCATGTATATGGGTAACCTCATCGAGCACGGGCATGCTCAGGAATTATTCAACAACCCGAAGGATTCAAGAACGAAGGCGTATATAAGCGGTGCGTTCATAGAGGAGCCCAAAGCCGGGAACAATTGACGAGATCCTGATTGCACGGTTCCGCTTCAGCGCCGACAGCCATTCTTATAATGAATACTTTTTTTGTGATAGTCATGTCTTGACCTTGTTCTTCCGGAATGAGAGGTGCGCAAAAATGAAGATACATTTAAAGTATTGTAAAGTATGTGGAACTCCGATATATGCCTCAAAATTCGCCGCCAGAAAATTTTATTGTTCTTCTGCATGTAAACAAAGGGTTTATTATGGCAGATATACCGAAAAATCCAAGGCAGCATCCAAAAAATGGGCGGAAAACAATAGAGAAAGAAGCAACGAAATAAAACGCAAGAGCAGGATGAGAACGCGATCATACATCGAACGACAGTTCATCGATCTAAGAGAGCGATACTCCATTGTAGTGTGACGAATATCCTTCAGCAGCGCGGAGGATTGCATACCCATGCAACGGGGCAATCTCATCGAGCATGGATCAGCTCAGGAATTAAATCCGAAGAATCAAGATCGAAGGATTTGCGCATAGAAAAACCCTCGATCTTTCCGATGGTCCGAGATGTTATTGATTGTGTACCCTCCATTACCTGCCTTGGTAAGAGAAGACAATGGGAATTCAATGCATTTTTCTTGTCGCCGCGGGTTATTGGGGCATGCCATGGCGTGCTCCTGCATAGGCAATGGCCTTGTTGGCTGTGAGATTCCGGCAAGCTGAACCTCAATCCACAGTCCTGAAGATTACCTCTCCTCGCCGAAGTCTGCCTCGATCTTGCTTTTTCCGCTATAAGACACCTATTTTGATCAAATCGCGAATCTCTGATGGATTGTATCCTGCGATATTCAGGCGATAACAGGGTTGAATATCAGCTGAATTTTATTAGAATTACAGGGGTTCTATGCGGGAATCGGTAAAAGGAAAATGCTTGTTGGTCGCCGCTGAACGGCCGCACGGCGCCGCGTGTCGTCCGAGTCCGGGCTCGGCGAAAGCGGCGAGGTTCACATGACGACTGACGCATGGATAGCGACAGCAGCAGTGTTGGCTGTCCTGCATTGCTCGCGGTCGGGAAGCACCCTCCGTATCTACGTCTCCAGTGCTTTGCCCAGGCCGAATGAAGCTCCAATAGCGTGGAGCAGCGGCCAGTCAATGCTCTTGCGGGCGGTCTCTTCCGATACACACCTGGTCAGGACCATCGCTGCGGCCGCAAGAAAACCCGCCTCCAGCATCCCGATCTAAACCAACCGGAGATTGAAATTCCATGTCGAAATCCAAAACATTCTTATTCGAAGCCGTTCAGTTCATGCCCGTCATCATTTTCGCCTCGAGTTTCATCGTCAGCGGCGGTGTGGATCTCAGCCGGGCGGCAACGCTCTTCGTAGTATCCGGCATCGGGGCCTTTGTGATTACCTCGGCGCTGATTATCAAAAAAGTACAACTCAACCCGGTTTTGCTCGGTACGAACATCTGGTTATGCGTGGGGGCCCTGGCATTCGGTGCCCCAGTGCCGGCCCTCGCAAGCGTCCTCGCAAAAATGCGGGCAGCGGGTTTGTTCGCCTGTGTGCTGGGTGTTTTCATGCCTTTGATGTTTTTCTCCCCTGCCGGTTTTATCGGAATGCCGCATCCGAACGCGAAGACGGTTCGCAAGCTTTCGTTGCTGCTCTTTGCCGCCGCGACCGTCATGTTTGTCTGGTCGATAATCATGATGGACAATATACGATTGGGGGGCGGCCTGCCGTTTATTCTGCTCAATGTGACCAGGCGGATGATGATGCGCCGGCATAGACCGGCAGACAATCGTACAGCACACTCCCAAGGCGGCTCTGCTGCTGAAAATAAGTGATACCCGCCTATTATCCATACCGTAGAGCCCCCCCCCCCGGGGGTGCCGTTGCCGATTCCGTTATTTTGTGCACATTCTCATTTTCGCCGACTCCGGGCGGTTGAGACATGGCAAAGAAAGTGATGCACCGAATTTGCAGAAATGTTTTTGAGTTCCCGGTCCTCGACGAGGTTTGGATCGACAGTGAATACGTGGCGATGGCAATACCCGGATTTTACTATCGTATGATTATCCCGCCGATTTCCTTGCCGCAGTAAAGTGGAATGTTCTAAATAACCCTTGCTTTTTCCGTTATAATACACCTATTTTAAAAAATTAACAATTCTCTGATGGACTCGGATCGGGCAATGTTCAGGTGATTGTATCGGGGAGTAGTGTTATAGGAAGTTCAGCGGTTCCATGCGGAAATCGGAAAGAAAGAAGAAACTGTCTATCGGTTCGTAACTTGCCAGGCGTTCCGCGGGGATCGATCCGGGAGTAAGGAATGCAGTAACGGTAAACCTGAAACTTTTCAGCAGCGCACGTTCTGTGCTAAAGAAAAAAAGAAGGAACTCATAATGCTAAAGAGGATGTTCATCGTTCACAAGGCCCTTGCGGACGCGTTTGGCCTTTACATTCGTCCCGTTTTCATTTTCACCGTTATCTGGATTCTGCATTTTGTCGTATCGTTTACCATGGTACTGGATCATATATTTTTTCCATCTCTACGGAAAAAAAGTATCAAGAGCCCGATTATTATCGTTGGAAATCCAAGAAGCGGGACCACCTTTTTACAGCGTTTTCTGATCGATAATGGTTTTGGTACCGGATCCAGATTGTGGAAAATGATTTATCCCTCACTCACGATGCAGTTTTTTTTAAAACCGTTTCTTCCATTGCTAGAAAAAGTCAGCCCTGCCAAGTTTCATGCGGCAGCCGCGCATAAAACCAGTCTGACTGGCTACGAAACCGACGACCCGGCTATCCTTTTCCGCTATTTCGATGGTTTTTTTCTGATAGGTTTTCTGCTGCCCTGGTCCAAAAATGATTATACCGATATGTTTGATCCGGATATTCGTGACACTGCCGAACGGGATTTCGGCTGGTGGACAAAAATCTGGAGGCGCATTCTGGTGAGTGAAAAGCAGGATAGAATTGTCGCAAAACTCTTCTCTCTCAGCATGCGATTGCCCCGGTTTCTTGAGCAGTTTCCGGATGCGAAAGTGCTCTATACCGCGAGAGATCCCCTATCCACGGTACCTTCAGGACTGAGCCTGGTAACAGGGGTTCTGGACGGCATGTTAGGGTTTTGGAAGCTTCCGGAAGAAAAACGGACTCGTTTTATCGGCCAGGTCTATAAATTGCTGCACATCCTCACCATGCGATTTGTAAAAATCTACAATGAAAATCCGGAGCTGCGAAAGAACGTCAAAATCGTCACCTTCGACCGGATGATGAACGACTTCGACACATTGATGCCCGAAATCGTCGAATTCGTGGGCGAAGATCTGACCCCGGAGCTCTCCGAGACAATTAAAACGACGGCGGAAAAACAGCGCGCATTTAAAAGTGATCACAAATACGGTTTGGAAAAGTACGGCCTGACCGAAGAGAAGATTCGCAAGGACTACGCGCCTTTTTACGACTTGATTCTAAACAGATAATTCCAGACACATACAATAACCGCAGTAATAGGGCATACCTCACCTCTCCTTGCGATCCTGTCCGGCAGGATGACACGATCTTGCTTTTTCCGGTCTGATACACCTATTTTGATCATGTAATGAATCTTTCGATGAACCGAATACAGCGATGTTCAGGTGATGACAAACAGGGCCGAGTGTAATAAGAAGTTCACGGGTGACATGAAGGAATCGGAAAAAAGAAAATGGCCGAAACCGCCTCTGCGACTGACAGTTTGGGTCTTTTGCCTCTTATTCCTGATTGCGGAGGGTGCGATCATCCGGCACGTCGTGAACCTCGACATTCTCGATGCCAGGCTGGCGTACAGCCCTGCACAGGCACTGGCGATGTTTGAGACGCTCGATGCTTCCTCGATGTCGACCTATCGCACTTTCAATAAAGTCGATTTCGCCCTGATTCTTCTGTACTCGGCTCTGCTCGTAACGTGGTTCCGGCTGCTGGATCCGGATGTCGAGGCGAAGCTGCGCGGTTGGCCTTGGCTCGGTCTGCTGCCCGGTTTGTTCGATTTGGTGGAGACCACCGGCATTGCGCTTCTGCTGCACAGCGAGCAGCCGGGACAAAGCCCGGGCCTGTGGATGGCAGTGGCAGGCACGCCACTGAAGTGGTTCTGGGTGGCGTTCGCGCTGTCGCTGCTGCTCTTCGCGGAACTAACTACGCGGATTGCGCCGCCGGCGTCTCCAGGGGCGGCCCTGGTACGCTCTCTCCACTGGACACAAGGCCGGTCTTTCGGGAGAGAGTGAACGGCTGCCTCCACCGGATGCCTGAGGACCTCGTTGCAATCATTAGTGGCTTCATAATTGACAGCACAAGATTGAAGGAATTGAATGTCTATGGTGAAAGCATTTTCATGCCCTCATAGATCAGTCGATTTCTCCGCTGGTCGGAATGATTGCGGTGAAGTGAAAAACCAATGAAACTCGTCCGTTTTCTGGAACAGGGGCAGACCGAGGCGGCTTTCGGATTTCTGGAAGCCGGCCGCGTCCATGCGTTTGCCGGCCTGTTTTCCGGGAATAATCGAAAACAGCGCGAATTGCTGGCGTCTTCCGAAGCGTATCTTTCCGCCCTCCCGGCGAGTTATGAGGCCGCATTGACCATGAGGGAGAAAGCGGTCAACGGGAAAGGCGAACCGGTCGGAAAAGTAAAGCTACTAGCACCGCTCCGCGAGCCAGTCGCTCTATTGGATTTCGGCCTCACCCCTCGTCACCTGATCAACTCGGCCCGGACCATGTTAAGACATGAGTTCGGTGGTTTTATCGGCGGTATCTTGTCTTCATTTGTGTCGTGGAAGATCAGTAAAAATGCCGGGAAGGCAGATCTCGCATACTACAAAGGCAACCATCAGGTCATATCCGGGCCATTCGACGATATTGTCTGGCCGCTATATACTTCCTACCTCGATATAGAACCTGAACTTGCATTTGTAACAGGAACGGGAGACCAGCCGCTGGCGGGATACTGCATTTTCAACGATATTTCCGCCCGCGATGTCCAGTTCCCCGAAATGATCGGATCCGGCCCGTCCAGAAGCAAGGACTTCAGCGCATCGAACAGTATCGGCCCTTGCCTGCTTACCCCCGATGAGCTGCCCGATCCGCTTGGGCTGAATGTAAAAGCCGAAATCGGCGACCGACTGGTCTGGAAAGGCTCCACCTCCGAATACAGCTGCGGGCCGGCAGATGTACTCGATTTTCTCTCCGGCGTGTTTACTCCGTCACCCGGTACGATTATCGGAATGGGCACAATCCCCGGCTGCACCGGGATGGATAATGACCAGTGGCTCCTTCCGGGCGAAACGGTCAGGATAGGTTTCGATACACTCGGGGAGCTCAAACAGAAGGTACTGCCACCTGCCGGTAAACTGCTGCCTTCACGCTGGAAAAGACGGCCAGAGCTGGATAAATTCCTGTGATTTTCGCTGCCGTTCAGAATCCGGGTCGAAAGAGCTAAACAGATGAGTCACATGTCTTATGCAACTAATTTGATGATGGACTGAATCGGCAGGTTTTGGGGTGATCACAGGGCTGGGGGTCATAAGAAGAAGAGGCGGATACGAGGACCTGGGACTTCCACCGGAACCGGTGGATGAACCTTTCCGAGCATCATTTCGACTCGAAAAGAAGCCTGGAGATCACTAGGGATATCGGATTCGATCTCGCGGAAAAGAAACTGAACAGGTTCGTGATTGTCAAAAGACTGTACGACCGGTCACGGGGCCTTTGTACGGGTTTCGTGCTTGATGCAGGGCGGCGCCATCCTGCGGCTGGTCTAGGATCCTTATGATCGTGGAGTGCAATTCGCTTGTGAAGGTTTCCGGGAAGTGCTCAATACATCCTGCGGGAATCGTGAATAGTTCAGCGGCTCGGCGTGGACGCCCCTTTCCACTGTTTCATCGTGTGCCGGAACCCCGGGTCGCTCTGACGAGGAACACTCCCTCGGACATGCCCATGTCGTGCAGGGTGACCGGGCCTTTCTTCAGCGAAATCGTCCGCAGTAGCCGTCCGGAGAGGTCGAACACGTCAAGTCGAACCCTCTCGTTCCGTGAGAGTCCTTTCACGGCAATCGATTGCCGTGATCCGGTTTTCCTCAGGAATGTTCCTGGGACAGAGGAAAAACTCTCCTTTTCCGCCGCACCGATTCCGGTCTCGCCACCGCCGGCCAGGTAGATATCCGGCTTGGGAGCCTTGTCGGCGCCGTTACCGAGGTAGAAACCGGGATGCGGGGGCTGGTTGTAGGAAGATTGTTCCGATGCGATGCCCGCTCGATAGGTCGGGTCGTGCATCAGCGTGTACAGCCTGTGGGTCGTAAGGATCGTTGTCGTGTAAAGGTAGAGTTTCGACGCTCCGTCGTGCAGTATCACCTCTTCACGCCAGTCCCCGAGAAGATCCGCGGTCAGATTCGGCGTTGATTTCGTTCCGTTGCATGAATTGCCGCTCAGGGTTGCCAGACGCGTCGTCCCGTTGCCGTTCCATTTGTCTATTTTGTTTCCGTCGAGCAGTTCGTCCTGGAGGTCGCCGTCCCAATAGATGCGGAAATTGCAGCTTCCCTTGGCCGCGCTCAGCTTCTTTCCCGTACACCCGTAGGTCCCGTCCGTAGCGCTGGACCACATTTCATATCCTGCGCTCGATTCATCGATGTCCGCGGCCAGCCCGCGCCCGACGTCGGTTTCCGCTCCGACCTTGTGGGACCAGATCGTCTTGCCCGTGACCGCGTCCGCACAGTAGGACCCCGCACTGCCGGCGACGGCGCCTTCCCTGACAAGCCACAGTTCCATCCCGGGACGAGAGGGATCCATGTCGCCTATGTGGTTCGCATCGCCATGTCCCATTCCGTTCGCAAAGAGCGTCTTGCCGTCGTCGTCGAGCGCGCTCGCTCCGAAATAGACTTCATCCTTACCGTCTCCGTCACCGTCTCCGACCATGATACTGTGATTCCCCTGGTCGTTCATGGCGCTGTATCCTGAAGTTTTCCGTGAATCGATGAACCATCTTCTGGTCAGCGAACCATTCCGCCAATCCCACGCGGCACAGGTGAGTCGGTAATAGTACCCTCGTTGAAAGATCATGCTCGGACGCTTTCCGTCCAGCCATGCGGTGGTTGAATTGAACCTGTCGACCCGGTTGCCGTAGTCGTCTCCCCACTCCGCTTTGAGAGCGGTCCCGCGGACGGGAACGTATTCGACCGTCGCCATTTCAGCGCCGGTTTTCCCGTTGAAGACTGTCAGGTATTCAGGGCCCGTCAGGATATACCCGCTGGGATTTCGGTAATCGGCGGCATCGTTATCATTGGCCGCTGGGCCCATTTTAAGATATGCTCCAGTTCCATCCTTCGTTCCAGGGGCGGTCTTGCAGGCGACTTCGGCGTATCCGTCGCCGTCATAATCAAATACCTGGTGCTGCGTATAATGCGCGCCGCCGCGAATGTTGACGCCAAGATCGATTTTCCACAACAGGGTTCCATCGAGTTTGCAGGCGTGCAGGTAAACCTTGTCGACGGTTCCCGACTGGGAGTTGTCTTTCGTGTTGTTGGGTTCGTATTTGATCACGAGCTCGTATTCGCCGTCTCCGTCGAGATCACCGACATTGATGTCGTTAGGAGCGTAAATGTTCGATGGACGTTCGAGGTCGATCGTCAGACAATTGGTCTTCCATACCTGTACGGGCTTCGATGCGGGCCGCTCGGTTCCGTCGAACACAGCGCTGACGGTATAGGTCGAGGTCGCGCTTCCCGCTTCGTCGACGAAGTTCGTCGCGCCGGTAATCGGGGATGCATTGACCTTCGCAGTACCGCGGTAGACATTGAAGGCGGTTCCTTCAGGATCGGTACCGAGTAGACGCCAGCTGAGAAACACGCCTGTGCCGCCGGCCGCGACCGCGACGAGCCCGCGATCGAGCGCTTCCATCTGCCGCTGAGCGCGGGCGGTAATAAAAAGCGCGAACAGGCATGAAACGAAAAGGATATACCTGCTACGGCAATTCATGGTCATTATTGAATCCCTGGTTGTGTGTATATGAAATAATATAAGATAATTGTATTCTCTGCAGGAATAAATCGATCCGGAGGACCGCCGTCGCTCCGTACCGTTTTGGGACGCAGGGAGACACAGTGCAGGAAAAGGCCTGAAAGCGATCGTTTGGCGGAATCCGTATGCAAGCGGGGGAGGGGTCAGGTCAGTTTCGAAGGTGCCGCCGACATCGCCCGGTTTCCATATTCCGCCGGTTCGCCCGATCAAAGCCGGGTTTTGAGCAACACTCCCAGATCATCATCTGATATCTTGATTCCGGGATCGGGGCCTGCAATCCAGTAGAGCGCATCGCCGTCGCGGGCGATCCATGGCGTGAAATCGTCATCGTCGAAAGGACCCCATCGGTCGACATCGTATCCTCGGGTATATGGGAGATGTCAAAAAGCTCGTAGCTGAAATCCGGAA
>CAZGVZ010000034.1:0-9948 GCA_964529145.1 uncultured Fibrobacteraceae bacterium
CTTGAGCGGGCCAAGCGGTATAACGGAAACAGTGCAAAGCACTGGACTCCTTACGGCTTCAAGAATGGCAATGATATTGCCCGCGAAAAGACAGCCGGGCGTCCTGCGCCCGAAGTTGCTGTCCTGCCCCACGGCCGAAAGCGGTTAAAAGAAACAGTGCCGAAGGCACTGGATTCCTTACGCTTAAGGAACGGAGTGACAACGCCGTGGTCCCATTGCTGAAAATTCCATAGGATCACATTGTCCTCTCTTAACGAGGCAGGTAATCGATTTTCCTCCGTAGCGTATCTCGATTGTATTCAGTCTCTGGAGAAATCTATTTTACACCTGTTGTTAAAACCAAAGGGGGACCGGGGACTGGAGACCAGGCATTATTGCATGGAGCATCCCTTCGATCATCTGCAGATCTTTGCCGGTTTTTCACCCCCTATCCATTTGAGGCTATTCAGCTGAATTCGGGAGATAGGTGAAATACACCACAGGAACCAGATCACACAACGGACGGTATACCTGAAATCGTCAGTTCCCGAAGCAGGACATCTATCGCCCCCATGAGCGGCCTGTCGTTGTTATTAAGGATGGAAGCCTATCCATCTTTGGAATAGTTTTCTCAGGATAATATTAAAATTCTACCGGAAGGGGGACGGTTATGCGTTTTCATTTGCTTCTTGGATCACTATTGGTTATTGCCGCGACGGTCATGCCGGAGGATTCCGATACTCTGTGTGACACCCTTTGCACAACAAAGTATACCACAGAACTCGTCTACGATACTATCATCACCCCTCGACCGATAAATTGTTTTTCCATCCCAGTCACCTATTACGATTATCATGTCGATGGTTCGAACCCCGATTTCGGCTTCAGGGTCACCTCCCGCTGGGAGCAGTCCGGTCTCTCTTACGCGAATATACACGGCTGGGTGGACTCGTCCCTCTCTCAGGAAACCATGTCGCCGCAACGGCACCCCGCGCTCACCGACACCTTTCTCGACATAAGCTGGAACATCTCCCGGCTGTTCAAACCCTGGGAGGCAGGATCGGTCGATACGTTCGTCCTTAAATTTCCCCCGTTCATCAAAGATACGGTAATTGATACGCTGATCGTCACGGCCGATACAACGTATGATCCTGCGGACAGCACGATGACCATCAGGTTCGACACCGCCACCTACTTCACCGTTTATGATACCATTCCGACACCCGACACCATCATGATTAGCGACACGATGTTCAAAAACATAGTGATAACAGACTCGCTGTTAGCATACTGGATTCCCAACGAATCGACGTATGAGGATACGACCGATACCTTATGGACCTTCGGCAAACTTGCAAAGATGGACCCTCTCAACGGGAGAGGATTCGGAAACGAAAGCGACTCCACAATGAACGGCGGGTATACCTTACATGTGCATAACAAATTTACCTACAAGGGGGGAGAGCGGATCTATTTTGCCGCGGACGACGATGCCTATCTGTTCATAAACGGAAGGCTGGCAATAGATTGTGGCGGATTCCACGAAGCCCTGATCGACTCCCTGCTTCTCGACAGCTTTCATCTGGATGACGGTTCACCACTGACACTGGATGAAAAGTACGACATCGATATCTTCATGATCGAGCGGAGAATGGGCGGTAACTTCTATCTGGCCGGTCTTTCCGAATTCGAGGCCAGAGGCGCGATGCGGGTGGACACTATGTATGACACGCTCTTGTCATTTCACTACGATACGATAAAAACCGAAACCACCTGCAATATCAGGTGCACCGGCACCGACCCCCGATCGGCAAAGAACAGGCCTCAAATCCGGACACTTCTCGGGCTGAACATTCCGCCCTCCGCGGCATATGCCGCGCTGGAGTATTTCACGATCTCGGGCAGGAGAGTGATGGACCGGAAAATGTCCCTGTCACAGGCTACTGTCGACAAATACGCCGGCTTGCCGTGGGGGATGTACCTCATACGCGTCAATTTTCTCGATGAGCGGGGTAAACATCTTTCAAAGCCCTCGTTCCGCAGGATTATGGCAAAAAGATAGGCGGTCGTCACGATCGGAATTCCCGCGTCCCGGCCTTTCCCGCGGAGAGTTATACCGGGACGCGACTCCCTACCGCACCAGAAGCATGACCCTTGATTTCACGAACTTTCCGGTATTCATCCTGTAGACGTAGGGTCCTGCCGCACACCGCCCGCCGTTCTCGTTGCGTCCGTCCCAGAGTACGGTGTGGTCGTCCGCCGGGAGCTTCCGGTCGGGCTCGACGAGCCTTCTCACAAGCCGACCCTGGAGCGAATAGATGTTGAGCGAGACCGCGGTTTCGACCGGAAGCGCGAACCTGATCCGGGTCGATGCCCTGAACGGATTCGGGTAATTGAAACCCAGCATGAATCGCGCGGGCGCGATATGCCGCGGCATCGCTGCGACCGGGCCGTGAACCTCCTCTCCCTGGTGATAATCCACGGCGATCAGCCGGTATTCATAAAGGATACCGTTGTGGAGATTACGGTCGATGTACCGGTAGTCGCGCGGACCATGCGAGATGCCCGAAGCGGCTCCGGGAAGGAGTTTTCGGTTCAACGCGACCCAGCCAGTGTCCGCTGCGGTGACCATACGCCGCTTGATGAGATCCATCGTTCCTGCGGTGTCGCTTCCAGACGGGGCATCGCATTCCCTTCCGGCGTATGCGGCCATCAGGCTGTCGAGAAAGTGCGGCTCGATCCGCCGCTCGATGCGGTACCCGAGGTTCTCCTGCTCGCTCTCGGTGCGCCAGAGAAGAGTGTCGCGCCGGTTGCCCGGCCGCGCCTCGAAAAGCGACATCTTGACCGCGAGAGTCTTGTCGGCGGAGAGGTAGATCTTCGTGGAGTCGCAGAAGACGCTGTCGATCTGAACCACCAGTTCGTGCGAAACGGGGTTCAGATGACAGTTGTACTGGTACCCTTCCAGGAGCGCGGTGGTGTCGGATCCGTTGTACACGTAAAGGTACTGCGGATGATTGACAGCGGTGTAGTTGGTGATCCTGAAGGCCGGATAGTACCTGCATGTGTCGCCATGGGCGGGGAGAACAAACGCGACGGTGTTCCCCGAGGCGCCCAGGATATAGGCGCCTTCCATTTCGTTGTACCCGTCCCCTCCCCCGTCTCCGCCGCTCGAACGGCCGTCGCTCAAGTCCCCGGCGGTCGTAGAATCGAGGGTGCCGGTGATCATCGAGAGGGCGCGCCGCCCGGGAAACTTGATGCACTGCACCCCGTTGGCGATCGAATCCATCGAGGATGCGTTCATTCCGGCGTGATGGATGTCGATATGATGCACGATCTGAACCGAGGATGAGTTCCACAAGCCCGGGGGCGATGCCGCCTGGTAATGGACGATCCCGGTGCGCTGCAGGCTGTAGATCGTGGTGATGATGTCGGCGTCGAACGGTTCGCTCTGAAAGCCGGCGGCGTTCTTCATCGACAACCAGGCGCTCACCATGTCGGGGTATCCTTGCGAGTAGACCACCGCCCCGCGTTTCTTCGATTCGCTTTTGTAGAGTGTCACGTTGAGGGAATCGTCGAAAAAGACATTGACGAAAACGTCCTGAGGAACACCCGAGAATCCGTAGAGACTGTCGTACCTGAAGAACTGGCCGGTGGGGTAGAGCGTCCAGCGGCTGACGATGCAGAGCGAGTCGGTGTTCTTCGCGATCCTCTGGTTGATGCGTAGCCTGACGCGCACGAGCGAACTCTCCTCCACTGCATAGGTAAACGCGGAGCCGACGTTCAACGAGGTCACGATGTAGTTCGAAAAATTGAAGGTCAGGTCCCCCAGACCGCTTCCCGCGTCGTATCCCGGTATCAGGTTGTCTCCGGTCGACGTACCGATCGTCGTGAAAGGGTTCGTCACCGAGCTTCTCATATGCCAGAGCTCACCGTCGTTTCCTCCCGTCGGGCCCATCTTCCAGTTCATGTAGAACTGGTTCGTCGAGGCGGCTCCGAAGCTCGCTTCCGCGGTGTTCTTCACCCAGAAACAGTACGCCGCACCGGAGACGTCGGTACCCCAGTACATTTTCTTGGTCGGACCCACGCACTTGTTGCCGTGCTGATAATCGTCGTCGATGTAGATCGTCGAGTTACCGCTTATCGCCCGGTTGAACCCCACGGTGAGCCGGTTGCGGGAATCGTCGAGCGCGGCATGGTATTCGGACGTCCCAAGGAGCGCCCCGTCCACATACACGTAAGAGGGAAGTGCCGTCGCCCAGTAATTGGCGATCTGCAGCACGGGAAGCAGCCGCGGGTGAACCGTTCCATGCATCCTGCAGTGCAACGTGTTATCGTTGTCGGCCCGCAGCAGGTACATTCCCTGGTCAGGGGAGAATCCCTTAAGGCTGATCGCCTTGATCTCCTCCTCGAACAGGTCGTCGTTGTAGAACCGTACGTCGTCGATCACCCCGTTGAAGCTCCTGCCGATCACCAGTTCTTCCGAGGTGATCCCGAAATTCGACTCGAAGAAACCGGTTCGCATGGTGTCGAGATCGCCGTTGACGTAGAGCCTGAGGGTGTGCTGGAGTCCGATCAGGACCATTTCCGCCGCCACATGGGACCACTGGCCGGGGATGAGCGCCGAAGCGCTCCGAAGCTCCGCGATACCCCCGCTTCCTCCGATGGTATAAAGCAGTTTTCCGTCCGCCGCGCCCGTGAGCCTGTACCCCGTGCCGCCGCCGGAAAATTTACTCAGGATCGTAGTCGTGGCGTCGAGCGCCGTGGCGGGCTTGATCCACGCCATCAGAGTATGTGCCGTGGTGCCGTCGAAGTCGGTATGGTGCGCGACAGTCACGCTGTCGGAGCCGTCGAGGCTGTCGGCGTACCCGAACCATTTCCCTCCGGTCCAGCGCGGAGTTCCGCCGATCGCGGCCGTATGGTTCCTGCCGCTCACGTCGGCGACGGCGGAACCCTCCCCCTCCTCGAAGCTCCACTGCCCTTTCTCGTGATTCTCCCAGGCCTGTTCGAAAAGCGGCGTTCCGGCGTAAAATCCCAGCGTATCGGAGTTCCGGTAATCCGCGACGTACCCGTACGCCGAGGCGCTGTCAAGAAGCTGCCGGTGAGAAAAATCCACCATGAAATTCCAGACGAGCCGTTTTCCCGCGGGAGCGCTCCAGGAACCGCTCTTTATCCCGGTATACTTCGCCGCCGAGGTGATCTCGTCCGCTTCGGTCCAGAGGTCGAATGGAGCCAGGATCAGATCGTATTTTCCCAAGCCCCCGTCGACGTGCATCACTCCTGAACACGCCGAGGCCGGAGAACCGAACTGGCGGTTGGTGGAGGACGAGGCGTTTGTGGCGATCCTGAACTCCAGCCCTCCGGAGAGCGCCGAGGCCGCGGTCGCCGATACCCGCACGAAGAGCTTTCCGGACCCGAGCACGGTATAATCAAGAGTAAAGGGCTGCCCAGCCACGCTCTTCTCCTGCCGGATGCGGGCGAAGACAGTGCTGCTGTCGAGCAGGGCGAGCGTCCCCGTGCCCGAGGCGCTCGACTGCCCGTTGTAGACAAGATAGAAAAGGTTCGCGTCGAGCTGATTGGCCGAGGAGGTGTCCTTCGCCAGGAACTTTATCCCCCCGCCCGCGCTTCGGGCGAAACGTAGCGCCCAGTTCGTGGTGCCGACGTACACGGAGTCGAGCGAGCCGTACCGCTTCAGCCGCAGAGCCCGGAACGCATCCGCGCTGTCACAGGTGACGACGCCCGCGTTTGGCCGCTGGGTTTCGTAACAGAGTCTGATCCAATCCGCAGAGCGGGTCGTGTCCGAGATCGATACTTCATCGAGCTTCCCGTCGAGGTACCGGGTGTCAGCGCCGGGTCTCCCGAACCGTGTGTTGGTGTTGTAATTCGAGAAATTCGGCGTGAAGCCGCCCGCATCGGTGTGCCTGGACACGCCGTCGATGTAGATCGTCGCCGCAGGCGCGCCCGCAGTGCTGTTGTCGATCGTGGCCGTGAGGTAGTGCCAGCCGGAAACGTCGGAATAGGAGTAGTAGGCGTCCACCGGGTTGCCGCCGTTCTCGTAATTGGTCGCGTTGCAGACGAAAAGATTGACGTAGTTGCTGTAGGTGGCGGTGCTGTTCATTCTTCCGAAGACAAGGTGCACCTCCTCCTCGCCGCCCCATCCGTTGGCCGCGGAGTTCCCCTCCCAGACGATCATCTTCGCGAAGCTGGTCGCGTCCGCCCTGACCCAGCAGGATACGGTCGCCTTTTTGCTGCCTGCAGAAAGCGCGTTCTTCAGAAGAGCGTTGTTGATCTGCAGATAGTCCCCACCCGTGGAACTGCCGTTGAAATCCCGCGCGATCCCTATCGCTCCCGTCACGTCCGAAGAGGTCGTGAACCCGCTCACAGTTCCGTGGTTGCCCGCCGTAGTCGCGTCCAATGCCGTGGCGTTGCCCTCCTCGCCAAGATGCCACGCTCCCGAAAAACGGTTCGAGGTCCCGAATACGCCTCCCCCGTTCGACCTGCTCGTCACCCCGCTTTTCCCCCAGTGCATCCTGATATACTGCGAGGCGTTGTTCCCAAACACCGTATCTACCTTGACCCAGATCTCGGCGACCGTGCCCGCCTTGTCCCAGCGCTCGATCTGGTAGGGGAGCCTGGTGCCGTCGGATTTGGAAAACCGGATGTCCTGCCCGCTGTCGCGCGCCTGGTTGAAGTCGAAGTTGGTTGACGTCAACCGAACCAGAAGGGGAAATCCCAGACAGCTGGTCGTGGTGTCGCCCGAGGTGTTGATGGTGAGGTTGCCCGAGAATCCCCAGGTGGAGTAGTCCTCGAGACTCACCAGGGTCTGGCCGGTTTTCTGGTTCTCGTAGCAGAGTTTGATCCAGTCGGCGCTGCGGGCCGTATGGCAGAGCCATACGTTGTCGATGACGCCGCCGAAATAGTCCGCGTCGTACGAGGATTTTCCGATACAGAATTCCATGTTGTTGGCGTCGATATCCCCGGTGTGCGAGGTCGTGTTGCTCTCCTGCGCGCCATTGAGAAACAGCTTGAGCGTCGCACCGTTGTAGGTGAATGCCGCATGATACCAGACGCCGGTGCTCAGTGCGGTCGAACCGTTGACAAGGTTCTGGCTCCCGTCCGCGAGTTCGCCGCGGAGATGAGTTCCGTCATCGAGATGGAGACCGTACATGGTGTACGGATCGGCTTCCGAGGTGTGCGACTTGGTGACGATCCGTTTCCAGCTGTCGAGATTGTTCGCCTTGAACCACGCCAGTATGGTGACCGAATCGGTGATGTCGAACGCCGCGTCGTCGGGAATGTCGATCCCGTCATTGGACCCGTCGAGATCGATCCCCTTCCCGATCTGCGCGGCGACGAGGTCTCCGCTCGCCATGCTCCCAGTGGAGGTGCCGTCGTTCCCGTTGATCGTCGCATCCCTTATCGCGCCGCTCCCGCCGGCCGGATCGTCGCCGAGCGGCCATACACCGGCGAACCCGTCGCCAGTGTCGAACACCGCCGCGCCGTTCGAGCTGTCGGCCGCGTCGCTCTTACCCCAGTACATCCGGAACGACTGCACGGAGTTGCTGCCGTAGACCGTGTCGAGTCTCACCCATATTTCGGCTGTGTCAAGGTCATCCTCGCAGTCGAGCCATCTTTCAATGTAATAATGGAGGTGCGTCCCGTCGGTCTTTGCGAAACGGATGTCCGCGCCGCCGGGCTGGGTCCCCCCGAAAAACGAGAAGGTGCCCGGATCGAGCCGCACCAATACCGGAAACCGGAACACGTTGCCGCTCACGTCAGCGCCGGTAGGGGTCGTGTTGAGAGTCACGCTCTGACAATCGCTCCATTCCGTGTAATCCTCGCTCACGACCGGCGTCAGTCCGGTACAGGTCAGCACCACGTCGTTGCCCGTACCCCCGGTGTAGCTGATCGTGAAATCGTAACCGGCGCCTCCATAGGAGAGCGACAGTGTGCTCCCCTGCGCCAGCGCGCCGAAGGTACCGCTCACCGCGCCCGCTCCCGCGTTGTCGATGATCGTATAGGCGTCGGAGGCGGCCGGAGCGTACCCGAGCGAAAGCGTGAGTACGGCGCCACCGAGGGTGAGCGTACCGGCGCTCATCACGACGCGGTCGTAGTTCGTCCCCGCGGAGGTGCCGCCTATGGTCCCGGTGAATCCGCCCGTTCCGGAAAACGTGAGGCTGTTCCCCACCGTGAGGGTCCCGTAGCCGGTAGTCCCGGGAGAGATCACGCCGTTGGCAGCGACGGTACCGCTCACCGTGCCGGTTCCCCCTAGCGTTTCGCCGCTCGCCACGGTCACCGCGCTGCCCGAGGCGAGCGATCCGGTGACGAGCAGGGTCCCGTCGGAAACCGTCGTGGCGCCGGTGTAGTCGTTGGCGCCCGAGAGGGTGAGCGTGCCTCCGCCCGTGAGCGTGAGTCCTCCGATGCCCGAGATCTTCGTGCCGAACGTCGCGCTCTTGCCCGAAGCGACGTACACCCCTTTTTTCGTCCCGAGGTCTATGGCGGTTCCGCCGCTCACAGTATAACCGCTGTTGAGCACGGTGATGCTGTCGACGTACTGGGTCCCGCTCACGCTGATGGCATACGTGCCGTCACCGCCCGCGAAGGTCGCGCCGTAACCCGCCCCGGGCCATCCCGACAGAACCGTCCCGCTTCCCCCGGTCGGCGTCCAGTACCCGCTGCTCCCCCACGTGCCGCTGCGGGCCGCCTGGATACCCGTCGTCGCGGAACTGTCCCACGTGTAGTCTGTCGCGACCGACTGGACCTCGACAAGCGTCTGACTCGCCCGCTGGTTCTGATAGCAGAGCTTGATCCAGTCCGCGCTACGGGCGCTGGTTTCCAGGCGGAACTCGTCGATGACCCCGTTGAACCAGCGCGGTCCGCCTCCCGATATATTTCCTCCGTCGTAATAGCTGCGGCCGATCTCGTCCTCCTGAGTGCCCGCGAGGGTCTGTGTGCCGCCTGTGGTCGCCTGGCTGCTTCCGTTGAGATACATGATATTGTTGCCGCCCCCCCAGGTCACGGTGACATAATACCAGGTGCCCCCTGTAAACGAATTGGTCGAACTCGACACATATGCGCTCGAGTTGTTGTACTCCATCTTGACCTGCAGTTCACCCGCGGAGCCGTCACCGAGCAGAAATTCGGTTCCCCGTAGAGTCAGTGTCGCGTTGTAGCTCTCTCCCTGGCATTTGCCGTAGATCCCCTGGGATGTTCCAGTAGAGGAGTTGAAGGTCGAGGATGGTTTGAACCAGCAGGAGATGGAGCCACTCGCACGGTCGGCAAGATCACCCAGGTGGATGTAGGAGGAGGAGCCGTTGAACGACTGCGCCTTGCCGATGATGCCTCCGGCATCCGACAACGCGGTCCCGGTACCGTCGTTTCCGTTGCTCGACGCGTCGGTGGCGTCTCCGAGGTGGTAGGCGCCGAGATAACCGTTCGAGGAGGGGAATACGGCATCGCCGCTGGAGCTGTCGGATGCATCTGCCTTTCCCCAGTACATGACGATGTACTGTGTGCTGTTGTTGCCGGTGACATCGGTTTTCACCCAGATCCAGGCACTGTCGTTGTCGCCCGCCCCGTCGACCCACCGCTCTATCTGGTACGGCAGATGGGTGCCGCCAGACGAGGCGAACCGTATGTCGGTACCGCCTGCGCTGGTCTGCGAAAAATTGTAGAAGTTGCCGGTGTTGAGACGAACGAGCACGGGGAAACCGGTGACGCTTCCGCTCACGTTGGCGCCTCCTGCCGAGGTGTTCAGGATGACGTTCGTCGAATGGCTCCAGTCACCGTAATTCTCCGATGACCCTCCCCCTCCCCCGCCTGTGCCCGCTTCCCAGCACCCCGCGTCCACATTGCCGCTCCGGGAGTTGCCGCCGATGTCGGTAGCGGGTGCGCCGGTGGAAGTGCCGATATTTTCCGCTGAGGAGGAACCCTCGGTGATTCGCCAGTCCGACGGTGCGGCCCGCGAGGAGC
>CAZGVZ010000034.1:9958-14813 GCA_964529145.1 uncultured Fibrobacteraceae bacterium
CGTACTCCGGATTCGCGTCCGAAAAACAATTGGTACCGTACCCGGAGGTCGACTCCGAGGTGTGGGAGTAGGAGGTGAGGCCTTTCAACGTGGTGCCGTCCGTCGAGGTGGGAAAGGTGGTGCCGTTGTTGCTGAAAATGCAGTTCTTGATCGAGATACCCGTGGTCGTGGAGGGTAGTCCGTTGCCGGAAAAATCGAACAGCGTGGTGTTGTTGTCGAAGGTGCAGTTGATGATCGTGATGGCCGGCGTTCCGCCCCAGTAGTCGAAGGTGAGCGGTTTCGCGTTCCCCTCGAAAAGACAGCTCTTGAGTATCACCGTGTTGTTCGAGCCGCCTTCCATCTTCAGGATGAAGTAGCTGCTGCTCGCGTCCCTGAACACGCAGTTGGTGAAGGAAAGAGTCTTACCCGACGACTGGGCGTTACTCCAGCAGTCGTCCTCTTCGGTGGTCGAGGGGCTCGGAAATATCAGGTTTTCGAAATAGACATTGGTGTTGCGGTAAAAATCCCAGCTGCGGTTGCCGGATTTGTTGATGATCGTAAAATTGTCGGGATCGGTCTCCGAACCGCGGAAAACGATCGTCCCCACGGTGGTGATGGACATGTTGGTCGACCACGCATAGGAATCCTGGTTGCTGCCGATGAACAGCACGGTGTCGGGATCGATGGAGCCGCTGTTGATCGCCGAAAGTACGGTATTGAGCGAGGTGTACCCGGCTCCCCCGTCGGCATCCACGGTGACCTTCAAGGCGGATGCCGCATGCGGAAGGAGCGAGATCAATGTAGCGATGAAAGTAACGCGAGTTCCTGTATGCATGAATAACTGCCGCAATTGACCAAGTGGCATTTGCCGTATGGAATGATCGGTTTCAGCGCTGTTCGAGCTACATATGCTTCGGACGATTCCGAGGCAGGTTAAAACCACTATAATTTTATCGTTTAAATTGTCGAGATGCAAGGAAATAATGGGAGCCTATGATGGAAGGAGTTCCATGAAATTTCATACATAGCCGATGCTTTTCACCGGAGTTGCGTCGATATTGTCTCGCAGACAACCATTTCTCGTGTGCCATGATGCATTTACGCTTCTTTCAATGTACATTAAATAAGTGATATTACCGATATCTTTTCCGTTTCCAGATATCCAAAAACGTGTTTTGGAGGGGGCCTGTCATGATGAGATGGAGTACCGTTGCAGTACTGCTCTGGAGCAGCGTTCATGCAGCAGATATTACCGTGGTGAAGGATTCGGTCAAAATCCGCAACGACCAGTACTCGGAATCCGGGGATTCCATCGTGCTGCGAAACACGAGTCCGGCCGAGGTGCGTCTCGATTCCGCCCGTATTCTCATCTCCGAACTGGATACGGAGACGCCGATGTTTCACATCGATGAAGGTGAGTTTTCGATGTATGGCACCTTTTTCGGCACTGAAATAAACTACCATTACTACTTCATTCCGGTCGGTGCCTCGGAATATAACCTTCGTGTCACCTCCTCGATCGCCACCCTCTTCGTCATCGGCGATTCGGGCGGCAGCATGGTGCTCACGGACCTGCAGATCACCGGGTGCCGGATGTGCGCCATGACAATCCTTCCGAAATACATTCGGGGAACGCTCCGGTTTTTCTTCGACAACGGGCAGACGGTCGATATCCGCCTCTATTCAGACGATCTCCGGACGGGAGTGAAAGCGCCCTCTCAGCCGGCCCGTCTCGTTGCGTCCGGAAAAACGGGTAGAAAAAACGCACGAATGCTCCTGAACGGCAGGCAGGTTACCGGGAAAGCGGAAACGATGAACCGGAAGCGTATCCGGCACAGGCTGATCCCGGTGTTCCGGTGATATGGCCGGAGGGAAATGACGTACAATGTACCGGGGGCACCTCTCAAGAAATCACGCATGGGAAAAAGTGGAAACAGTGCCGAACAGACCCGCAGGGGCGTCCTGTTCGCAGTAAACGATCCGGCGTCACGAAATCGAGCCCCATCGGGGCGGCATGTTCGATACCATCGCCGGAGAACTCATCCTTGCACTCACCTTCGATTTCCTTCCGATTATCCATACTCCGGTAGAGCTTGCATTTGAGCTATTCCTGTACCGATCCCGGAATTTATATTTTTTAAAAACCAATCTTTTTTCATTACAACCAAGGAAATGCCTGAAATAACGCATTCAGGATAAGACCGGTCCGGTAGTATCCGAACGTGCAAGGATCTATTGCAATGAAATATACCAGTACTGTGTTCCATTTCTTTGCGCTCGCCATTCCATCTCTCTTTGAACCGCCCTTTTTTCTCCTTTATGCAACCACTAACCGCCAGGATTTCAATCGCTTTGTTCGAAAAGCTCGGTTTCACTGCTTGAAAGATAAAACAACCCTTCCGGTTTTAATATTAACATCAGGTAAAAGAAATGGAATGACATCATGAAAAAGAAAGGTGGTTGGTGTGTCCGAAGCAAAAGTTGATTATCGTCCAATGTGGTCTGAACTCGGTTTGAATCTTGAAGCACACGACGCTCTACTGGGTGGTCTTTCGCAAGCATACAGCGACATCTTCATGGCTCAGAAGAATCGTCCCGGCGGTATGGCCTATTTTAATTTTGTGATGTCCGAAGTTCACGGACTCAGGATCAAGGAACTCATGGACGCTAGACGCGAAGGGCGCAGAATCATAGGAACCTATTGTACCTTTGTGCCTGAAGAACTCGTTCTCGCTGTCGATGGCATCATGGTAGGTCTTTGCGCCGGAGCCGATTTTGTTCTCGATGAAGTTGAAAAAATCCTTCCAAGAAACACCTGCGCTCTTATTAAGTCGACATTTGGATTCAAAATCGGACGGGTATGTCCCTATCTCGAAGCATGTGATATGGTCATTGGTGAAAATACCTGCGACGGAAAAAAGAAAGCTATGAAGTGCTGAACGGACTCGTACCGAACTTTCATGTTATGGACCTGCCTCAAATGAAGAGTGCGGAAGGAAGAACTTTGTTGAAATGTGAATACCTGAAACTCAAGGGGAAACTCGAAGAATTGAGCGGAAAGACAATAACCGTGGATTCCCTGAAAAAAGCAGTTTTTATTGTCAATAAAAAACGAGCCGCGGTACAAAGGCTAGCCCGTTTGCGTTCCGCAGACCCCGCGCCGATTTCCGGACTTGATAGTCTATTAATAAATCAGGTCTTTTTCTACGATAATCCGGTACGTTTCACCGATTCCGTAAATAAAATATGCGATGAAATGGAAACGAGAATCAGTAACGGTACCGGTGTATCTCCAACCGGGACAGCCAGACTCATGATATCGGGATGCCCGATGGCTGTTCCGAATTGGAAGGTGCCTTCGATTGTCGAAAGTTTGAATGCGGTGATTGTTGGTGAAGAATCATGTGTGGGTGAACGGGGCTCCCGTGGAGAAATATCCGTTTCCGGCGAAACCATTGATGACATCATGGATGCCCTTGTCGACAGATATCTGCGAATCGACTGCGCCATTTTCACCCCCAACCATGAACGTCTTGAGCATATCATGGAAATGGCGGCGGAATACAAGGCCGATGGGGTGCTGTTGTATGGTCTTAACTTCTGTACTCCATATCTCATGGAATCTCTTGCTGTGGAAAAAGAACTGGAAAGCCACGGTATCCCCGCTCTCCGCATTGAAACCGATTACAGCCGGGAAGATATCGGCCAGTTACGAACGCGTATCGAAGCATTTATCGAAAGGATAAATGATTGAAATGCAGAGTCTTGGGATCGATATCGGTTCAAGGACCATCAAAACGGTTTTGTTGTCCGGTAATAGAATGGAACGATGGGAAGTAGCAGACGCCACTTCCCGGCCTTCCATAATTGCCCGTAGAATGCTGAAAGAGTATGAGAACATACCTGTCGTTGCCACGGGTTATGGCCGACAACTGCTCGAAACCGAGGGCATCCCTTCCATAACGGAAATCAAGGCGTGTGCCTGTGGTTTGCGTTTTCTTTTCGATGACGTACATACAATAATAGATATAGGCGGTCAAGACCTGAAAGTGATCGCGCTTGATTCCAACGGCAGGATAGCGAAATTCGAGATGAATGACCGATGCGCCGCAGGTACAGGGAAATTTCTCGAGATTATGGCTGATAAACTCGGTTACACGGTTCGTGAATTCGGCAATGCGGCGCTCAAAGGCCGGAACCGGATAACGATCAGCTCTTTATGCACCGTTTTCGCCGAGTCGGAGGTAATTGGACTTCTCAACCGGGATGAGCCTCCCGAAGACATTGCACTTGCGGTCCATCAAAGCACAATTAAGAAAATCACAGCCATGTATAAAAGAATATCTTCATCTCGTTTTCCGGTACATCTTGTCGGCGGAGGTGCTTTGAATCCTGCAATTCGGTATTTACTTCGGGAGGAACTTCAGACTAACATTGTAGCGCCTGGTAATCCCCAAACAGTCATCGCTTTGGGTGCAGGAATTATTGCGGCGGAAAAGAACAGCAGATTGCAGGATAATATTTGAAGATTGCATTCCCTTTAGTTTGATGAAATGTCAATACATCCTGCATTCTATGTAAAATCAACTGTATGCAACGACATTGCCCCGACAATAATTGTATAGAATCATTTTTGAATGATTACAGCTGCCTTCGAAATCTCGGTCGATATTCGCATAAAAACCGATGGGGGATCCTCCGCGAGTAGATTCCGGAAACCGGTGCGGTGAGCAAAGAATTACAGGAAACGGAGCTTTGATTTTAAAGGTACGTTTATCCGGCAGCAGGTATGGTTTGACGATCAAATTCAGCCGGAAACCGGGATGATCTTTTTATTGGATGAATCACTCACAGCGATGTTATAGTATATATTCGT
>CAZGVZ010000035.1:0-5426 GCA_964529145.1 uncultured Fibrobacteraceae bacterium
CTGGCTCATTTTCGGATGAGCCCTGAAACTGAGAAATGGAAAAAATATGATCGATCACACCGGCTTTATCCATTGTCCTAGATGCGGCCGTTCTGCTCTGGAGGTGCACCAGAAGAACGCGATGCGATGCACCGCATGCGAATACGTGTACTTTCACAATGTCGCGGCCGCGGTCGCGGGAATAATCGAAATCGAGGGAGGAATCCTTCTGACCACCCGCGGACACGAACCCTGTATCGGAGGTTATGACCTGCCCGGAGGGTTTATGGACTATGGGGAAACGGCCGAATACGCTCTTCGCAGGGAAATCCGGGAGGAACTCGGTCTGGATGTCGCTCCTGCAGGGTATCTCTGTTCCTATCCCAACCGGTACGTTCATGGCGGCGTTGACTACTTCACCTGCGATCTTTTTTTTATGTGTCACAGCGAATCGTCGCCTTCCGCGATCGCGCCGAACATCGAAATCGCGACATGGGAGATAGTACCGGTAGACCGGATCCCCTTCGGTCGTTTCGCCTTTGCATCGCATGCAAACGCCTGCAGACTGTACAGTAAGCGTAACAGGTGACCACCGCCCGGCTTTTCCAGCATACCTTCATGGAGCACTAAGAAATCAGTGCGGCCATCCTGGTCGCCACGTTTTCCCAGTCGAACCGTTTCGCGCGCTCGAGGGCGGTCCGTTCCATTGCGGACCGCAGGTCTGAATCGGTGAGCATCTCCACCGTTTTGCCGAGGAAATCCTTACGGTCGCCGGGTGAGTACAGGACCCCGGTCACCCCGTCCACCACCGAATCACGAAGGCCCGGAACGTCGCTCGAGACCGAAACCGTGCCGCAGAGGTTCGCCTCGATATTGGTGATACCCCATCCCTCCTTGGCCGAAGGATTGAGAAAGAGCGTCGCCCTGCTCAGGAGATTCCTTTTTTCCTCTTCGCTGATACGTCCCAGGAATTTCACATGGTCGGATACCCCGCACTCGTCAGCGATGCGTCGCAACTCCGGAAGGTAATCGCCGGTTCCGCCGATTTCGAAAACGACTCCGGGAGTTCGCCGAAGCAGTTCCGGAAGGGCACGGATTATGAACTGAATATTCTTGTATTTCATCAGACGGCCGACAGAGGCAAGCACCGGGGGATTCGCGACCGGGCAGCAGGGCCGGTAAAACGAGGTATCGATACCGGGTTCGACGATGCCGATACACTCACGAGAAACGGAAAAGCCCCTGATTTCTGCGGCGGTGCTTTCGGATATTGCGATGAAACGCTCCCTTCGGTAGAAAACGCGCACCAGTTTCTCCATGAGAAAAACATAAAGCGCCATGGGAAATGGAGCTTCGCGAAAGATTTCTGTGCCGAAAAAATGCATGACGAGATGCAGCCTCGGACGATCGAGGTACAACGGGGTAAAAAAAGGTATCTTGTTGAGATCCTCGATTATCAGGTCGAAACCGTTGCTGTTGTGGAGCAGCCATGGGACTATCTGGTAATTGAAGAGCCATTTGCCGCCATGTCGCACCACCGTGATCCCATCGATCTCCTCCCTGACGGGCGCACCTGGAAAATGATGCGAAAGCACGGTTACTGCAGTGCCCCGGGCCGCGATTCTCTTGAAGATTTCGTGATAATAGATTTCGGCGCCCCCGGCTTCGGGATTCTTGATATCGCGCCAGTTGATGAGAAGAATTTTCTTCACCGGATTTCAGGGGATGAATGGTTTTTCCGCAGAGACGTGACTGCAGTGGAGCGCTCATGAACGGTCCGCGTTAAATATACCTATCGCCCGTTACCCGAGGAACACCATGCTCTCCAGAGGTCGCGCAGACGTGTTTCGAGTGCTTTCACGTAGCGGGGGGCGTCGCACAGGGGCGAATCGGCCATGCACCGGCGCAGGGTGGATCGCAGGGACGAGAGAGTGTCTAAGTCGTTGACTGCTTCGGTGATGCGGGCGGAGTTCCAGGGCAGGTGTATGATGAAACGGCTAAGCCCAATTGCAGAGAGTACGCTCGCGACCATCCTGCCCGAGGGACGTTCTCCCGGCCACGTGATCACCGGTACCCCCATGGAAAGCGATTCGCATGCAGTCGTGTGTCCGCTCCAGGGCAGGGTGTCGATCGAGATATCGATTTCGTCGTAAACGCGAAGATGACCTTCAGCCGGAAGGGAAGACCTGAAATCGACACGACGAAGATCGATTTCCTGACGGGTGAACCACGACGAGAGCCGTGCGATCGCTTCCGGGGTGAGCGTGTCCCTGCAGATTACGAGCCGCGACGAGGGCAGCGCGCGCAGGAGTTCGCTCCAGAGGCCTGTCACCAGTTCGTTGAGCCGCGCGGTGGTGTGCAGTGAACCTAAGGTGAGGTGTCCGCTCGCGAGTGCGGGAAGCGGTGTAAGGGGTGGAAGCCGTTCGGGCATCTGATAGCAGCAGAACACATTTTCAAGACGAAGGGGTTGATCGCAATCGAAGAATTCCTCACCTGGAGGATCGACGATCGCGTCGGAAATCCGGCAATCGATGGAAGCGAGTCCTGTGGAGCCGGGGTACCCTATTCCACTGATTTGTAAAGGTGCCGGCTTGAGCGCGAACACGCCGAGACGGCTGCCGGCCAGATGCCCGGCTGTGTCGACGAGAATGTCGATCCGGTCGCCGCGTATCACCTCCGCGGCCTCCTGATCGTCGAGATTCTCGATCGCTCTCCACGTGCCTGCGAGAGCACGGAACCGTTCGGTCCTCCAGTCGTCACGCAACGTTTGGGCGTAGCAGAAGGGCAAGAAACGTTCGCGATCGTGATGACGCAATACCGGCTCGAGGAACGAGGCCGCGGGGTGATTGCAGAAATCGGGCGAGAGATAACCGATGCGGAGCGGTCGTTCCGGTTCGCGATCGTTGGTCCATGCCCCCGGCTTGCGGACCGATATCTGCCTCTCTCCCCACGCGCGGTGCTCCTGTTCCACTCTCCTCCGGCTGTGACGCGGGTTGTAATTCATAGAGACCAGCAGGTTATGGCTCGCGAGGTCGCACGACGGATCGATCTCGAGAGCGTCGCGGAAGCATTTTTCCGAAAGGTCGGTGTCTCCCCTGAGCTGAAGCGCCTCTCCCATATTGACCAGTGCAAGAACGTTTTCCGGCTGGAACCGGGCGGCGTTGCGGAAGCAGGTGATGGCTTCGTCCAGGCGGTTCCATTCACGGAGCACGGTTCCGAGATTGTACAATGCATCAGCGTAATCCGGGCGGAGCTGCAGGGCGAGCAGATAGGACTCCCTGGCCGCGGTCAGGTTCCCTTCCGCTGTCGCGCAGTTGCCGAGCGCGTTGAGGAGTTCAGCGGAACCGGGATGGCGTGCGCGGGCCGCTTCGAGGAGGGACCTGGCTTCCGGGATGCGTGAGAGCCGCAGAAGCAAATCCGCGCGCTCGAGATCGAGCCGCATCACTCCAGGCCGCAGGGAAGCCGCACTGTCGAGGCATGCAACAGCCTCCTCCATTCGGCCGAGTTCCCTGAGAGATGCGCCCAGATTGCAGAGCGCGGCAAAAAATCCCGGCCTCCTCTCAGTTGCGTTTCTGTAACATCGCGCGGCATCTTCGTACAGGCCGTTATGGCGTTGCGCGTTACCCGCGGAAAACCAGAGATCCGGGTCATCGGGGGAGAGGCCGGCTGCCTCGAGGTATAGTTTCGCAGCCTGTTCGTAATTTCGCTGCGTGAAAGCATCTGCGGCTTTCGTGAGAATCTGCCGTAACAGTGGCGTGGAGGAGGAAGTCGTTCGGGTCATGAAATCCATTACCTGCCCCGGTAAGAAACATTGTGGAATCCCTTTGGGATGCAATATGAGACCACGGCTTTTGGACGTTGTAGTTGATTGTAACGCACGCGGCCGCCGGTGTCAAACAATTCGCGGACCGGCGCTTACGCGACATTTTCGGAAACGGGTACCTTGCCACCCAGTAAGTAATGAACGGATGCCGGTGCTACGGGCGATTCACCACTATATGAGATAATCGGAAGTGTGCGGGCGTACCGTTTTTGATAGTATACTTTATGATATCGGGCTGTTCCCCGCGTCCGGCGGGCAAGTTTGGAGAGCCGAGTACCTGGCATGGACGGGAATGAGAGCTTTCCTCCTCCGTGAACGGGTTTTCAGGCCAAACAAAGGAGACCGGAATGAAAAAACAGAACAGGTGGATGGCGCCGTTGCGGGCTGTGGTCCTGTGTGCCTCGTGCATGGGCGGGGTCATCCATTCGCATACCATGGATGATTATACCGGACAGGTGTTGCCTCGAGACCATGCGCTCAGCACTCGGATAGACTCGCTGCCGCTCCATCCCAACTCGGACAATCTCGTCGCCTCCATAGGCGAGTCCACTGCCCTTCATCCCGACTTCGGCACCGCCTGGGACGACGGAGGAACAATGCGTCAGATGGGAATTCCGTACAATGTGGTAGGGGCCGGGCAGCCCATGGTCCCGATCACCTGGACGCTCTATGGCGACGAGAGCGATCCCGGACCATGGCCCATACCGCGCAACCCGTACATCGAGACGGTGTTCGACTGGAGGGAAGAGAGCGATGGAGACCGGCACATGCTGATCATTGACAGCAGCGAAGGAATGCTGTACGAAACGGGAAACGTGTACGCTAACGACGACGGCACCGAATGGGAAGGGGGTTGCGGAGCGATATTCGATCTGAAGTCGAACAGGTTGCGCCCTGAAACATGGACCTCGGCCGACGCCGCCGGACTGCCGATCTTTCCCCTGCTCATCCGCTACGACGAAGTGGAGCGTGCGATGATCGCCGAAGGTGAAGTTCCACATGCGATTCGATTTACGGCCCAGAGGACCCGTAAGGCATATGTATGGCCCGCCCGCCACCAGGCGTCATCCTCCACGGACCTGAATCGTCCGGCGATGGGTGAGAGGTTCAGGCTCAAGGCCGGATACGACATCTCCGGGTTTTCCAGCCGCATGCAGGTAATCCTGCGCACGATGAAAAAATTCGGACTTATCATGTCGGACAACGGCGGAAACTGGTACTTTCAGGGAACCCACGACGATCGGTGGGACGACGAGGAGATCTCGACTCTTAAACAACTGCGCGGTCGCGATTTCGAAGCGGTCGACATGACATCGTGGACCGGGAGACCCGGATTCGATATCAATTCCGCTAAGGTGCCTTCCGCTTCGGGTGCCGTTTCCGGTGAACGATACTGCCGGGAAAATTTTGAAAGGGAATTTGTCGTGAAACCGGGCGGTTCGGGGGACGCCGTTTCGTTCTTCTTCCGCGGCCCTGCCATGAAAAGCGCAGCGGCGAAGATCACGGTCACTGATCCGGCGGGCCGGAAAATCGCGGCTTTCACGGTTGGAAGCGGCTCCGTTTCAATCGATATGGGAAACATCCCCCACGGGATCTATCTCGTGCATTCCACCGGGCATTTGCG
>CAZGVZ010000035.1:5436-8422 GCA_964529145.1 uncultured Fibrobacteraceae bacterium
CTGCTTCAAGATCAGTGTATTGTCACGTTGAAAATTTCCTTCGACAATCGATCGACCCTGTCGAGAATTTCCGGGCAGGTCGATGTTTCGAATTCCTGATCGACCGAATATTTTCCGCATAATTCCTCGGAAATCAGGTCCGGATAGTATTTGTCCCAGGTTGAGTATTGTTTCCTGGACAGGATAGCGTCGGCGATCGATATCATTTCGGATATGGAGTTTACTTCCGGCACCGTGGTGCGGTTTCCCCGTATGGCCCAGTATATTTCACGGGGAAGATTCCAGCGAATGCAGATAAGATAGGCGATGTGGCGGTGATCGAGGCCGAGCACCGATTTACAGGAATCGTAAAACGGGCTGTGATTGTAGGACGAATGATGGAGTATTTCACTGAAAAGATCGGGGAAGAACTGACGCACAAAGGGTACCCCGATATTCCTTAGAATACCGCATAGAAAACAGAGCTCCCCGTTGATGTGGCGGTTTTTTTTCGCGAGTTCCTCGACGATAGACGCTCCGGCGAGGGTATGTTTCCAGTAATCGACATGGTTGAATCCCTTGAAATCCTGGTTTCCCCGGTAGAGTCCGATGAGTTGAACAGCGAGCAGGATGCGCTTGACGTAGTCCGAACCGATCTGGATGATCGCATGGAACAGGGATGTGATCCGGTTGCCCCGGTAAAAATAGGGGCTGTTGGCTATCTTGAGGATCTGGGAGCAGACGGTGGAATCCCTGGACAAACGTTCGCACAATTTTTCCATGGTGAAATCGGGTTCATCCATATCCGTCATTATCCACTGGATCACAGAGGGAAACGTACCGATATGCTCGGTATTCTGTATGGTGCTGATCAGATTCATCTTGTCCATAACCTGCCTCGATAAGAATCATTGTGAATCCCCTTTGGGATTTGCACAATGGGACCACGGCCCGGAGACCGTGGGCAGGACATCGCCTTCGGGCGCGGTCGCCCTCCTCTCTCCGGCTTTTTACGTGCGATGCCCCGCTAAAGCCAATCCACGGCTTTTAGCCGTGGGGGTCTATTGGGCGGACCTGTGCCGGATTCCTTCAATCACAGCCCGGGGCGGATCCCCGGATGACATGCCGCATTCTCCGTTCACTCCGGACCGGGCGAGCCGGGGAGTAAGCGGATCGGTAGTTACACCGTATCATTCAGGTAAGGATATGTCAAGGGGGACCAGGGGACCACCTTGGCCCGTACCGGAGGCGGGACCGCAGGGCGGAGGAACCCGGTCCGTTTCTGAACCGGTTTCCGGGCTGGACTTTCACAGGCATTTCACCTATCTTTGAGTCGTATCCAGGAGTGTCGTTGCCACGGAGATCCGATGCCAAAGGTGGTGGGGATCTCTTTGTCGTCAAATGCCCGCTTGCGATTACTCCGAAATGAGGGCACGTGCGGGCATGGATGCGCAGCAGCGAAAAGGGGATGGCAGGGTCCTCCATCATGTCTGAAAAGGAATTCTCCGAAAAATTGAATCTAGAAAACGAACGTAGTCACAGAAATGCAGTTTCGGAAGCGGAACCGGAACCAGGAAAGGCCGGGCTACGCAAGGGAGCGGCGGCCCTGGTTTACCTCGCACCACTGCGTGGCGTTACTGATTGGATATTCCGCACCGCGTTCGAACGGCACTTCGGCAGGTTCGATTCCATGGTGACGCCTTTTATCACGACGTTAAAGGGAAAAACGGTCGCCGCGACCCATGTTAAGGATGTGGCAGGTCCCTCCAACGACAGAACGCGGCTCGTTCCCCAGATACTCGGCAACGATCCGGAACATTTCCTTTACCTTGCGGAACACATTCATTGCCTCGGTTACCCCGGAGTGAACTGGAATCTCGGATGTCCGCATCCTCAGGTGGCAGGAAAAAGAAGAGGAAGCGGTCTTCTGCCATTTCCAGGGATAGTTGGGGAATTTTTGGACAGGATTACGCCACGGATGCCGTGCACTCTGTCCGTGAAGGTCCGGCTCGGTCTCGAAGACGACAGAGAGCTCGAGAGGTTGATGCCGGTGCTGAACAGGTTTCCACTTTCAGAAGTGATCATTCACCCCCGCACCGGAAAACAGGGGTACTCAGGAAATGTCGATCTCGACCGCTTCAGGAACGCGGCGGAGTTATGTATTCATCCGGTCGTCTTCAACGGCGATATCACTTCGCGGAAAATCTTTTTGAAATTTCAATCTGAACTTCCGGAAGTGTCCCGCTGGATGATCGGAAGGGGGGTCGCGCAGAACCCGTCTCTGCTCGCGTCCTTGCGGAACGGACGCGACGAAACGTGCGGCACGGAGGTGCTGCGCTCTTTTCATGACGAACTGTTCGAGGAGAACCGTCTTCTTCTTCACGGCCCCTCTCATCTCCTCGGTAAAATGAAGGAGTTCTGGAGGTATTTCGCGTCCATGGTACGAGACAGCGACCGATCCCTTAAAAAAATTCAACGCTGCACCACTGTCGAGCAATACGGACGGCTGATCGGAGAGATCTTATGAACCGCCTGTCGGAGAGCGGGCAACGGAAAAAACCTACCCCCTCTCTCAGTGGGAGGGGATAGTGGTGCGTTTCTTTACTTTTTCCAGTTGATATGGAACTTGCTGGTCTTTGTCCAGGATCCCTTTGCGGTGATTTTATCCGCGTGCAGCTCGCTCACCGCCAGGTAGGCTCCTTTTCCAACCCGTCGTTTCGAGGTGTTATGGCCATCCCATATGATGTAATAGATGCCGGCCCTGGATGATTTCTTTATGGGGAGATCCTTCGCCACAATGGTTCCCACCACGTCGTAAATCTTCACTTTCGAGGTCTTCGTGTCCAGCGGGATGATCGACTCGATCAGGATGATTTTTCCCGGCTGAGGTTCGATCCCATAGATTTGCGAGATGATCTGGTCGACGTACATCGGGGTTTCCGTTTGAACCGCCTGTATTTCAGGAGCACCTCCGGTGCCCAGTTCGATGAGCGTTTTTTTGTCTTTC
>CAZGVZ010000035.1:8456-14592 GCA_964529145.1 uncultured Fibrobacteraceae bacterium
ACTGTCGGAGTTCGGCATGATACCCGGCCGAACCGAAATCACCACGGAGTCGACGTATTCCTGCGTGCCGCACGAACCTTCGTACGTCGCACCCTGCAGTAGATCGGGCCGGTCGTGTACTGTACCGTTCGAATCGATCCGGGACACCAGAAAAGCGGTGGATGGTGTGGTCGCGAACAAAGTGGCGCAGTTCACCATTTCATTGAATTTAATCACGAGCAGGTCATTTCTCTTCTGGTCCTTTTCGTCGAAAGAACCGTAGTTCAGAGTGGCCGTAAGAATATAGGGACCGTTTTTATCCGCGCCTACCATCACCGGATTGCCGTTTTTGGACCATCCCGTTCCCGGTCCTGCATTCTGTTTCTGGCGGAAATTGATCAGGACCCGCCCGTCGACAGGACTGGAGAAGGTGAAATCGAGCGAGCTGCCTCCGGTCCAGCTGGATGGTGGGACCTTGAGCATCTCGGAATTCGATGCTGCCGAACCGAGGTTCCAGGCGGGGTTAGCCAGTGTGGGGATGGAGAGCATTACCGTCGCGCCGTCTACAAAGACCCTGTCCCCGAGACCGGTACTTATCCGGACCTCGTCGACGACCCACATCGAAGGATCGGAGATGTTCATGGGTCCCGCGGTGACGGGAGTGGCGAAGGCCACGGTTTCCGACGCGGTCATTCCATTGACGAACAACGTAAGCTGGCCGTTCGTGCGGAGAACGGCGATATGGGACCATACCGCGGACACATACACCTTACCCTCGGTGTTCACTCCGATGGTGATTCCGCCGCCCTCGAAAAGCTTCGCATCCGCCCTGCTGCCCGGCCTGATCCACTCCTCGATGATGAAATCGTTCATCTGGGGAAAAGTGTAGTAAAAAGACCCGGAATTCATGGCTTCGCTGCCGAACAGGTAGTCGGTACCCGAGTATCCGACCGAAGGGTTCTGAAGGCCTTCGAGACCTGTCGGGTCGGTGGCGTTCTTCAGATTTCCGTCGAGATGGAAGGTCGCGAACACGTCTTTTCCATTGTCGGGAAAGGCGGTGAATACTCTCACCTGAATGGTGTCGAGTGTAAAATTCGATGCATTGGTGATACGGGATTCCACATTGAACGGAGTATTGACAGGCTGATTGTCGGGCGTTACCTTGATGGAAATGGACGCGTTTACCAGTTCGCAATACTCGTTGAACAGGTCGGTATCTATCGCCTCACGGTAACGTTCGCTCCTGATGACGTTGACGTGAGTGGTTCTTGTTTCCGTGGTACCGTCGGGATTGGTGATGGTGACCTGGAAAGTGAGGGGATTGGAGCCGAATTCAACCGGGAGGTTGTCGAGCGTCGCTTCCCAGGTGGGCGTGCTCCCCAACTGCACCGGTTTCGAGGCGTTGGTACGCGTCTCGTTGTTTACTGCGTTGGTGACTACCAGCTGCGTGAGCGCCTGCGGGGCGGTCTGTGTGACGCTGTCCAGAATCGTCTTGAAAACGGCGACGATCGTCTGGGGGGTCGCGTTCGGGAAAAATATTCCGTTCTGCGTCTGGCTCACCGCGGTCTGCAGATGGGTAACATCGATCATGCTGTTTTCGGCGCATCCGAGAACCGGATATCCGTGCGCCACGTGAAGCGCCGAATCGGAGAGAAAGATGCCGTGAACCGTAGGCAGTCCACGGCCCTGAAATTCCGTCTGATAAGTTTGATAGAGAGTCGCGGGCGGTTTGTCGGCGATGTCGTCCCAGGCACCGTCGGTCAGCAGGATGATATGTCGCGACATGAACGGCGACATATCTTCGAACTGGTAATCGACCATCTGGAGACCGGCCTCGAGCGCCACGCCGAGGTTCGTTTCCTTGAGACCGGCTACCTTGCCGATCCCACCCTCGTCACGGTCGTTTTCCACTCTCCGCTGGGTGCAACCCGCACCGGCGATTGCGCTCTTGATCCGCTCGATATTGGCGTCGCTTGATAGAGGTAAGGGGTTGAGCCGTGAACTGACCGAGGAGACGTAGGTGATGACCCCCACTTCCGACAGGGGATTCAGGGCGCGCAGGCTGTCGACGAAGGCGGTCGCGGCCACTACCCTCTGATTGGTGGGATCGTTGTTGGCGCAGTTTCCGCTTCCGTCCCCTTCGGTGCAGCAATTGTCACCGTAGCCGTTGCACATGCTTCCCGATCTGTCGAGCACCAGAACCACTCTGACCGGGGCGTATCCGGAGTCGATCGTATCCAGTTCGAGGCAGATTCGGAAGGTTCCGCCCAGGGCACCTACATCCCGTCCAACCGAATCGACCTGACCTTCCAGTGGAACGAAACAGCTCGAATCGGGTGATGCCGTGCAGTACTGGTACCAGATGGTTTGATTCATCTGGCTCGAAACGGGAATGGCCAGAACCGAAAAGAGCAGTACCAATACGACGACAGGTAGTTGTTTGAATGACCTCATAGATCGCTCCTTCACCTGAGACCGGAAAAACAAGCCCTATTATAATATTATCAGAGGAAATGACAAATTTCAAACGATTAACTATATAAGTTCAAGACATACCAAAATAGGTTCATTATTAATATAATGCCAAACACTTTGTAAAAACGGTTAATCCGCACGAACGATACGGTCAATGTTCTTTTTTGAGAACGGCGGTTTCGCAGCTGCCGTCGCGGTCCGCGGTTCTCCTGATCATGTCACCGATCCGGGCGGAGAAAGCACCATATGCGACCACCAGCCGGTTGGAGGGCGCGTACTCGACTGAAGTGCCGTTCAGATCGGCACATCGCGAGAAAGTCACCCGATAAGCCGGTTGTCCCTTTCGGACAGGGAGGATTTCAAAGGAACCGCTGCATTCGAAACTGTTTTTCACGTCGATCACCGGATGGCCCCCTTCGAGCACCCCTTTGACCACTCCGACGATTCTGGAAGATGCCGACGCTTTCGAGGTGAAGATTTCCTGAGTGGAGAGCTCCCCTGTATAGAACCCTGTCGTGTATGGACGGTGTTCGATCGTTTCGAGCAGTTCCCTCCAGTTTACCGACGGCCCGGCACGGCCGGTTTCCGCCGCATATTCGTCAAGAGCGGCTCTGTACGCCTTGACGACCGTGCCGACATAATGGGCGCTTTTATTCCTTCCTTCGATCTTGAATGCCCGGACTCCGGAGCGGATGAGATCCGGAAGAATGCCGATCGTGCAAAGATCGCGTGAATTGAGGAGATATGACCCTTGCACGCTCTCTTCGACATCGAGCGCCTTCTCAGCGGTCTGTCCGTTTACCGGGTCCAGGCAGGAGATGCGGTATTTCCAGCGGCAGGGTTGGGGGCAGTCTCCGTAATTCGGATGACGACCCGCAAGATAGGTTCCCATCAGGCATCTGCCTGAAATCGAGACGCACATCGCTCCGTGGATGAAGAGTTCAGTCTCCACACTGCAGGACGAAGCCAGCTCGGTGATCTGTCCGAGATCCAGCTCGCGGGGGAGCACCACCCGTGAAATGCCCTGTTCTTTCCAGAACTCGAGCGATCTACGGTTGAAGGCACCGGTTTGCGTACTCAGATGAAGGGGCATGCCGGGGAGGATATCCCTGCAGAGGGAGATGACTCCGGGATCGCTTACGATGAGGGCGTCGGGAACCGCTCCGATCGCCGAAATCCGGCAAAGCAGGCGCTCCATTTCGAGAATCTGGCGGTTTCCGGGAATTATGTTGAAAGTAAAATAGATGCGGCGCTTCCGTTGATGAACTCGCCCGAGGAGTTCAGGGAGATCGGAGAGGCGAAAATTGGGAGCGTGAGCCCTGAGGTTGAATTTTTCCACACCGGCATAGAGCGCGTCCGCTCCATGATCGAGTGCGGCATCGAGGGAAGGAAAATCGCCCGCCGGAGCCAGCAGCTCCGGGAGAGATATTTCATTGCGCATCCGGCGGCCGTTTGGGAGAGGGGGTTTCGGAGGGTTCCGCCGGAGGCGGAGGGAGTTTCAGGGTAGAATCGAGAGCGGCTGCGTAAGTCTCTTTCGGCTGAACTCCCGGGAACGCCTTGATGACGTTTTTATTATTGATCAAGAACACCGCAGGGATCGAGGAAATCCCGAAATAGGCGCTCAGAGCCCGGTGGATATCGACGTTAACCTTGACAAAAAGTACCTTGTTCCGGTACTTTTTCTCCAGATCCTCGATGATCGGGTTCAGCATCCTGCAAGGTCCGCACCATGCGGCCCAGAAATCGACGAGAACCGGAATTTTGGACTGTACGATCCGATCGGCGATCGCTTGCGACGAATCGTACGAGGGCGCGAAGGGCTGCGCCTGCAGCATGCAGGCCGCGAAAATCGTGATCAGGAAGAGAACCGGGGATTTGAGAACCATATATTCCTTTTATCAAAAACGTGAGAAGAACGCCAGCTTGATTTCCCTTCCCCATCCCGTGATTTTTCCCCACCTGTCCCTTCGATGCTCCAGAAGGTCGCGGGTGGCGAACTCGAGATAAAAGGAGGGAGAGAACGCCCAGCGCAGGCCTGCGTTGAGATAACCTTCGGACGGACGGGCGTAGAGGTCCTTCCTGCGGTCCTGAGGATCGATGGAGTTGAACCCGAAATCGTATTCGAAGACCGCCGAGAGTTCTTCGTTGAGACCGATATCGATTCCCGCGATCAGGTTGGGCCACTTGACGTCCCTGACCTCTTCGAGTGAGAAGTTGCACATTCCATGAATACCGAACTGAAGCCGGTTGAACAGCAGGAAATTTTTACTCATCGCGACAAAGAATCCCGGGGATTTATAAATGAAACCCTCATAATTGAACCGTGTCGAATCGGTGATTCCTCCGTGGCCCTGGTGGTCGTACCCGAACGCTATTCCTGGAAAATGGAGTGTTTCTTCGAAGATACGGTATTTTACCAGCCAGCAGACATAGGTGTAGAACCCCCTGACCCGCCGTTCGCGGCCTACGACCCCCTCGCCGCCGGAGCTCAGACCTATTGTAAGGCGGTCCGTGACGCCGACATCGATACCGAGGGTCAGGCCTGTCCCGAAAGAGGTGTCCCCTGCAGGATTGACCCGGCATTCGAAATCGTACTCCCCCCTTCCGAGGATTCCCGCGGTATGGGCGTCGACCAGTTTACGCGGCTGCATCATTTCCGCCGGTGCCCTCCCGGCCAGTGATACCAATGCCATGAGGAGAACTGCCGGAAACCGCAGATGCGCGGTTCTATTCCGCTCTGGAAGCTTTCTGCCGCAGGCGGCGCATGTTGCGCAAGCGTATCTCATTTTTTTTCCTGTCGTGTTCAGCGTTGGTTTCAGAAAAATCATGGGCACCCGACCCGTCCCATTTCGCGACGAAATAGAGGTCTCTCGTAACCATGGGCCGTGCAGCCGCGGAAAGCGCGCTTCTTCCGGGTGAACAGATCGGGCCCGGCGGAAGACCGGTGAATTTCCGGGTGTTGTATGGGGATGGACAATTGAGCTCCGATACCCTGAGTGGCCCGTTGAATTTTTTCAGCGCAAACCGCACGGTCGGATCCGCTCCAAGCGGGTATCCAAGCCTCAGACGGTTGTGAAAAACTCCTGAAATGCGGGGCTGCTCCGAAAGCAATGTCGCTTCCCGCTCGATGATGGAGGCGAGGGTGAGAAGCTGAAAGGGCGAATAGGTCTTCGCGATACCGGAATCGATGTCGATAGCTTTCCAGATATCGAGATAGGAGGCTGTCATACGCCTGATGATCGAGCTGTCGCTCACCTGTTCAGGAAAGCGATAGGTATCGGGAAAAAGATATCCTTCGAGGGAAGGCGCGGTGATTCCGCATTCTGCCATGAACGCCGAGTCGTAACAGAGTGCGATGAAACGCGAGGTATCCAGGGAGATGATACGGGAGAGATGAAAAGCAGTCTGCTCGATCGTGAGTCCTTCGGGAACCATAAGACTCGTTTCCAGGGGTTTTGCCTGGAGGAGTCCGCGTGCGGTCCTGAGTGCCCCGTCCCCGCGGTGCACTATGACCAGACCCGCCTGCATCATGCCTTCGGTCTTTCTAATGCGCATCCACGCACGCAGGACACGGGAGGATCTGATGATATTGAGTGACTCCAGCGTATCTGCGACCTCACGAAGCGACATCTTCGGCGCGATGATCAGTTCAACGGGACGCCGGTCTTTTCCGAAAGGGAGG
>CAZGVZ010000036.1:0-14582 GCA_964529145.1 uncultured Fibrobacteraceae bacterium
ATTCGGATGGGACTGGGGACCCCGGCTTCCCACGTGCGGTATCTATCGTCCCCTGCGGATCGAGGGCGGCGATGGCGGACGCATCGTCCACGTCGGTGTGCACCAGAAGCACGAGGCGAACAGGGTGACGCTCAGGTGCATTCCGGAAGTGGAAGGTGGAACGGATGAGAGGGGCGGATGGAGAACCACACTCTCCTTACAGGGCGAGACCGTTTCCGATTCACCCGGTCTTGATGCGGTGATCGAAGGGCCGCGGCTATGGTGGCCCAATGGTCACGGAAACCAGACGCTTTATCTGCTAACTGTAGAGCGGCTTACCCCAAGCGGCGCTGTGATCGAAAGTTGGAAAAAGCGGATCGGTCTGCGTACCCTTGTGCTTGATAGAAAAAAAGATCGGTGGGGGGAATCGTTCCGGTTCGTGGTTAACGGTTCACCCGTGTATGCGAAAGGCGCGAACTGGATTCCGGTCCACAGCTTTCCCTCATCTGCGGTTGAGGCGACATACCGCGACCTGATACGTTCGGCAGCCGAAGCTCATTTCACCATGCTCAGGGTCTGGGGTGGAGGTATTTACGAACCGGATCTTTTCTATGATCTCTGCGATGAGTACGGAATTATGGTATGGCAGGATTTCATGTTCGCCTGCAGTCTCTATCCCCATGACCGCGCATTTTTCAGTTCAGTGGCCGAGGAGGCCTGTCAGCAGACCCGGCGTCTCGGCCATCATGCGTGCATGGCGCTCTGGTGCGGCAACAACGAGCTGGAGCAGTATCACGTAGAGATCGAGGCGGACGCCGCACGAAAGACCGCATACAGGAGAGTTTTCTACGAGCTTCTTCCGGAAACGGTGGAAAAGTATTCTCCGCAGATCGCCTACTGGCCTTCCTCTCCCCATAATCCCGAAGGTTACGAAAAAGGAATAAACAGCGAAATTGCCGGAGATGCCCATTTCTGGGAGGTCTGGCATGGCCGGAAGCCACCCGAAGAGGCCCAACGGCACCGGTTCCGGTTCTGGTCGGAATTCGGCATGCAGTCCTACTGCTCTACCGGCACGGCATCGAGGATAGCGGGGCCAGGTGAGCTCAACATATTCGGTCCCCCGATGGACAACCACCAGAAGCATCCCATGGGCAACGTTCTCATAGCACAGTACCTTGGGAGCAGGTATCGGTATCCGAAGGACATGGCCTCTCTCGTCTACCTTTCACAAGTCAATCAATGCCACTGCGTTGGAACCATGGTTGAACACCAGCGCGGCTGCATGCCTCGTACCATGGGATCGCTTTACTGGCAGCTCAACGACTGCTGGCCCGCGTTCTCGTGGTCGAGCATAGATTTCGGGGGCCGGTGGAAAGGTCTCCATTACGCGGCCAGAAGGTTCTACGCTCCAGCTCTGGTGACGTTCAGGCTCATAGGAGAGGAAACGACGGGAAAAATCAATCGGCGTATCAACACGATACGCGGGGTCCGGATCATCACCGTGTACGACGGGAGTGAAAATATCCAGGCGACGCTCAGGTGGGATCTGTATGTTATTTCGAGCGGCAGAATCGTCTGTAAGGGGGAAAAAAACGTATCACTGCGAAGAAATCGCTCCATGGTCTCCGATACGGTGGACCTTTCGGGCTCCTTTTCGCGTTTCGGCAGGGAGAATCTGGTTATGCGCCTGAGGCTCGATGCTGAAGGCGGTCGGCTCTCGGAAAACACGGTCTTCTTCACCGCTCCCCGTTTCATCGATCTGCCCAGGGAAAGAATAGTTCCCATAATAGAGCAAAGCGGAAAAAACCGCTTCACGCTTCACTTCCGGACCGACACTTTTCAGCACTGCGTCGCATTTGACATTACCGGAACCGACTATCGCGCCACGGACAATTTCTTCGACTGCTTTCCCGGAGTCGCCAGGGCGGTGTCGGTCGTGACCGGGGCCGGTACGAAGATGAATATCACGGAGGTCAAAAGAAGGGTGCAGGTGATGAGCGTGGCCGGCAGCTACTGAAAGGTGATGACACTGTCCTCCGAAAAACCCGCTCCGACGTGCTGTATGAGTCGAGTGGAAGCCGGCTGCCGAACAGATGCTTCTGACGGAACGAAAGTCAGAACTCCTGTACGGAATTTTTCGTGTTCAGCATCAGGCCGATCAATATCGCCACCGTCAGCGTGAAAGAACCGCCGTAACTGAGGAAGGGAAGGGGAATGCCGGTAACCGGCATCATGCCGATGGTCATAGCGATATTGATGAACACATGAAACATGATGATAGACGACGCTCCCACGATTATCAGATTGAAGAAACGGTTCTTGATGTTACGGGTCAGTGAATAGGCTCTGGCGATCAGAAGGAGAAAGATGAGCAGTACCGCGGTACAGCCGACGATCCCGAACTGCTCCCCCAGGGTCGAGAAAATGAAATCGGTATGCTGTTCGGGAAGATAGGAGAGCTTGGTCTGGGTTCCCTTGAGGAATCCTTTACCGAAGATATGACCCGACCCGACAGCGACTTTCGACTGAATCACCTGGTATCCCGCCCCGAACGGATCCGCCTGAGGATTGATGAAACTGATGATACGCATTTTCTGGTAATCCTTCAGGAAAGTGTTCCATACCACTGTCGTGATGGTCGCGGTGAAGAGGTTGGCGACGATGACGCCTGCCATGATGAGAACCGGCGGACGCATGAAATAGAAAAGCGCGCAGAGCGAGAGGAAGAAAAGACCCCACGGTACGGCCTCCCCGTATCCCCAGTCCTTTTCGGCCGCGAACGAGAGGATCAGCGGGAGCGCCGAGAGTATCAGCGACAGAAGCGGGGAAAGAAGGAAAAAAAGGTCCAGCAACGCCAGACCGCTCCAGAAAAAAATGGGAAGCGCCATCGCGCAGAACACACCGGCGGTTCCCAGATCCGGCTGCTTGAGAACCAGCATGAAAGGGATGAGAATGAGGATGCCGGGAACGATGAAGCTTGTCAGCCGATACAGTGAAACCGATTTCTCGGAGAAGTAACGCGCCAGGGCGAGAAGCAATCCGATTTTCGCGAATTCGGAGGGCTGCAGTTTGAATCCCCCGATCACTACCCAGCGTTCGGCTCCTTTCACCGAAACCCCCATGGCCAGTGCCAGCAACAGCAGCAGAAGCGACACACCGTACAGTACATAAGCGAGATTGTAGAAGATCCTCCCCGGAATCGAGATTACCGCCAGGATGATGACGAGCGCCATTGCGACCCAGATTACCTGCTGCCGGTAAAGCTGGGCCAAAGGACCGCTCTCGTGGATGTAAGTCGCGCTGTAGACGAGAAAAATGCCGATAGTCCATAGAATGAGCGCAAGAAGGAAGAGCGTGAGATCGAACCCATTACTTTTTCTAAGATTTTCCATACTCTCTCACGGGAAAAGGTTCCGCACTTCCCTGGCAACCGGTTCGACCGCGACCGCGAGCCGCCGGGCCGTGACCGAATCGACTCCGTGCTGTGCGACGACCGCCTTGCCTTCCGTCGTTTCCGCAAAATAATACCTGAGCAGGTCTCCGGCGATGGGAGCCGCGACCGAACCGCCATGCCCGGCGTTTTCGACCACGACCGCGATGGCGATCACCGGATTTTCGACCGGCGCACAGGCTACGAACAGCGCGTGGGTCTGGTCGCCCTGCGGATTCTCGGCGCTGCCGGTTTTACCTCCGACAGGAATTCCGGGTACCGCGGAGCGCCCTCCCGTGCCGCCGGGGAGAACCACGCTGCCGAGAGCTTCATGCATCGTGGCGATCGTCGACGGCTTGAGCGAGAGCGATTTCTTGAGCCTTGGTTTGTAACTGTTGATGACCATGCCGTCGATCGTCCGCTCCTCTTTGAGTATAAAAGGGGTATAGAGTGCGGTGCCGTTGCCGAGACCGCCCACCATGAGCGCAAGCTGGATAGGTGTAACGACCTGGGTCTGTCCGATGGCCAGATCGAGAACGAGTCCGGTGGTCCATTTCCACCCCCTCTTGGCGAAACGTTGATTATACGCTTCCTCCCCTGAAAGCCATCCTCCCCGTTCGCCGGGAATATCGATTCCGGTCGGGTCTCCCAGACCCAGCATGGATGCGTATTTGTTGATCGTTTTATCGCCAAGTCTGAGCCCTACCTGATACATGTAGACATTGCAGGATTGCTGCACCGCTCCGACGAGGTTGAACCGTCCGTGACCCGAAAGTTTCCAGCAGTGCGCCACGCGCGATCCGATACGGTATGCTCCGGTGCATGACGCCGGCATACGGGTATCCCTTGTAAAATTTCCGCCTTCGAGCCCGCTCAGCGCGCTTATGAGCTTGAATGTCGAACCCGGAGTGTATGTACCGGAAATGGCCCTGTTGTTGAGCGGAAGGTTGGGGTCGGTCGCGATTTCCGACCAGTTCCTGCTCCGAAGCAGGGAAGACATCGAAAAAATGTTGGGATCCACAGAGGGAGAACTGTACATGACAAGCACTTCGCCGTTTCTGGGATCGAGCGCGACCAGGGCTCCCTTGAGAGTGTCGGGAAAAATGTGATCCGCAGCCGCCTGGAGCCTCGCGTCGATCGTGAGGTGGGCGTCGTTGCCCGGAATGGGATCGATGCGCGGAATGGTACGGATAGGACCGAGGCTCTTTCCGTAGGCGTTCACTTCGATGTATTCCCTTCCGCAAACACCTCTGAAAATGGCTTCGCAACGCCGTTCGATCCCCGATTTTCCGATAAGGTCGCCATAGAAATAATCACGCTTCTTCAGGGAATCGAATTGGCCTTCCGGAATCTCGCTCATATAACCGAGCACATGAAATGCGGCTTTCCCGAGAGGATATTCCCTGCGGGATTCCGTCTCGACGATGATACCAGGAAATTCCATGGAATGTTCCTCGATGACGCTCACCAGTTCCATGGATACGTCCTCCTTGAGCCTGGTGGCGTCGAACCGGCGCCGGAAAGCCCTTTTGAAGAGAACTTCGAGTTCGGTGCTGTCGAAAACCGCAGCTCCAGTACTGTCGGTAATGGAGCAGAGTGAGTTTATGATTGTATGCCGGTTCCTGAGTTTATAAGGAAGCACGCATATCGAATAGGAGGGACGATTGCGCGCGAGTACCAGGCCATTGCGGTCGAAAATCCTTCCCCTTGGAGGGGTTATGGTCCGCAGCCGCATGGCATTCTCTTTTGATAGCCTGATGTTTTCGTCCGCAAGAACGAGCTGGATGTAGACAAGGCGGGCAATGAGAACGAGAATGAAAAACGATACGGCCGCAGTCAGGACGGAGCTTTTGAACCTGCGGTCGTTTTGTTCGTCGTGTACGATATTACCGAACGACATAACCCTGGTACCGCTTGCCGCCTGAGGTGAAGAAAAATTCCCTGATCACTGGAATGCACGCGAAAAAGAGAGAGTAAAAAGTCCTCGGGAGCGTCTGGGTGACGATCTGGATTCCTGCCGTATTCAGGGAGGTATTGGATGTAAACGCCTGGACGGAATAGAAAACCGCGTCATGGACGATGAACACCAGCACGATAAGCGCGAGCTGGAAAAGCGGATCGATACGCATGACCTTCTCGTTGAAAAGCCCGGCGAAGAAGCCGGAGATGGTCATCGCGAGCGCATTGTGACCCAGAAGCGAGGGAGCGTAGAAATCTTGCGCGAGTCCCAGGAAAAATCCGGCGAAAACCGCCGGTATGACGTCGGTTTTGAATGCTAGAAACGCGATAATGAGCACGAGCAGGTCCGGTTTTATGCCGAGTATCGCGATAACCGGTACAACGGTCGTCTGGAGGATGAACATGAGAATGAAAAGAGCGAACCAGCGTATCGTTTTTTTACTCATTCCCGATCTCCAGTGAATCCAATTCTTCCCGAAATGCGGACCATTGTGGCGACAGACGTATGATGAAGAGTTCTTCGAGATGGTCGAAATCGACGCTTGGAGTGACTGAAACCATCTTGAAAAGCGGATCGCGGATTTTATCCACGGATTTGACGGTGCCGACCATCAGTCCCCGGGGGTAAATGCCACCAAGACCAGCGGTGACCACCGTATCGCCCGGTTCGATCGGTTCGTGAATGCGGCACCTGACGAAGAAATCATCGCCGTTCTGTGTTTCGAGAATTCCTGTCGTTCTCGTTCTCCGGAAAAGCACGCTCGTTCGGTTTGAGGGGTCCTTGAGCAATTGTACCAGACTCAGTCCGTTTCCGACCCGGATGACCTTGCCCACTACCCCGTGATGATCGACCAGCGGCATCCATTTGGCCACGCTGTCCTTTTTACCGGCGGCCACCACGATGCTTTTCTGCGAAGAAGAAGGATCCTGCGCGACAATACGCGTGGTGAGCAAATCGTATCGGAAGTTTTCCGCGAGATTGAGCAGGCTCCTGAGGCGCTGATTTTCGACCGAAGCCTCCTGAAGCTGCGCGACTGCGGCCCCGAGACGGATCACTTCCTTTTTTAACCGGCTGTTCTCTTCGAAAATGTTCCGGATCCTGGTCGATTGACTCAATACAACCTGAAGGGGATAAAAGACAGTGATCGAAAGGAACCTGAAGGTAGCCGCCTGTTTCTCGGGAGGCGCGGAGAGCATAAGAAGACTGAGCAGCGAAGTGAGAAGTACAGAGAAGAACCTGCGATGGGCGACAATAAATTTAAAGATCCAGTGCATCGCTTCCCTTTTCCGCGCAGGGAGCCCTTTCCTCCCCTTCCGAAAGACCGGAATTTTTGTTCACGGTACCCGACCGCCGCGCGCCCGGTTAACGGTTGCGCCTGCCAAGCGACATCAGCACAGGTGCGTATTTGTCGAGATCCTCTATTATCTTGAGCGCTCCCCGTGCCACGCACGTCAGCGGTTCGTCTATCACGTTAACCGGCAGGTTGGTTTCCTGCCGTAATCTCTCGTCAAGGCCACGCAGCTGCGAACTGCCGCCGGTCATGATGATGCCCTTGTCGAGAATGTCCGCCGAAAGCTCGGGCGGCGTCTGCTCGAGAGCCTGTTTTACCGCTTCGATGATGGTCGAGATCGGTTCGTTGAGCGCGTCCCGGATTTCCGTCGAGGTGATACGCAGCGTTTTCGGTATGCCGGCGACGAGGTCCCGTCCCTTGACTTCCATTTCAAGTTCGTCTTCAAGAGGAAAGGCTGAGCCGATCTGGATCTTGATCTGCTCCGCGGTGCTCTCGCCCACGAGCAGATTGTAGGTTTTCTTCAGGTATGAGACGATCGCCTCGTCCATTTCATCTCCCCCGATGCGGACCGACATGTCACACACCATGCCGTTGAGCGCGAGGACCGCAATTTCCGCTGTTCCGCCTCCGATGTCGATCACCATGTTTCCTGAAGGTTCGTACACCGGTATTCCCATACCGATCGCGGATGCCATGGGTTCGGCAACAAGATGGACTTCCCGGACCCCGGCCATTTCCGCGGAATCGACGACTGCCCGTTTTTCGACTTCGGTAATTCCGGAAGGTACGCCGATCACCGCACGCGGCCTGAAATAGAACCTGTATTTCTGTACTTTACGAATAAAATACTTGAGCATCTGTTCGACCAGATCGAAATCCGCGATGACGCCGTCTTTCATGGGACGTATCGCCTCTATCTCTCCGGGCGTGCGCCCGAGCATCCGTTTGGCCTCGAGACCTATGGCCACCACTTTTTTAGAACTTTTGTCAATTGCTACCACAGACGGCTCATCGATGAGCAGGCCACGGCCTCGCACATAGACCAGCGTATTGGCGGTACCAAGATCGATTCCGAGGTCGTTCGACAGAAAAGAAAAACCCATATGTATGCCTCATGTTGCTGCAGAATGCCGCTGTCCGGAGTGCGGCTGCACTTCGGATTGTACAATGTAACTGCTAAAAATACAATAATATACTTGTATTCGGAAGATAAAAGATGAAAAACAGCCCGTTGCTCATTCCCCTGCCGGAGGCTGCGGAGTCGAATCCGGAATCTGCGGAGAAATGCCTTTTTCAGGGGAGGCGACAGCGGATCCGGGTGGTGAAACCGCCGGTGCCTCCACAGGTCGCTCTTCAGGTAAGAGCTGTGGAAAGGAATGCGCCGGTTCAGCGGCCGGAGCGTCCGCATCCGATGTACGGTGGAGCGGATCGGCCGTTCGCGTATCGTTATCCCTCTGCGGATCGGAGTAAACGGCAGGTTTGCCGGAAACTGGAACCGTCACCTCTTCACGTTGCGGAGTATCTGCCGATTCAGTCGAAGAATCGGCAACGAAGCCGCCGGCCGGCGCGGCGCCGGGCTGATCGACGGGTATCGTCGTCGCTTTTTCCTGGGAGGGCGCTGGTCTGTTTCCTGTCTCGTCCGCAGAGACACTGCCGGTTTTTTCCGGTTTTTTACCGGCAAGCGCGTACCTGAGTCCCATTGTCCATTTGAGGCTTACGTCGCCTTCGGTGGAGGTGGGAGTGAACGCCGCGTCGAAGGCAATGTTTTCCCAGCGTACGCCGATTCCGAGGGAGACCACATCCTGTGGATGATTGATTCTCTTCCCGATGCGTACAAAGAGCGGCTGAAGGGGTTGAATCTCGAAACCCACCGGAATCATGAGCAGGTCGAAATTCAGACTATATACCGCGTCAATGGCCATGTTCACCGGTATCCTGTCGAGAATCGTGTCGTTCCATGTGCCCCCGATTCGGGCGGAAGTAGGCATGCTGTCGCGATGGAATTCGAAGCTCTTGAGGTCGAATCCGCGGTGGTAACGCCCAGCATGCAGGATCGCGAGGCCGGCCTGAAGTTTTTCCGGAAGAAGCGATACGGCTATTCCTCCGCTGGCGGAGAAGGCGAAAGAGTTGCTGTTGTAAATCTGATGCTGGAAACCGTTGGCTGCCGCCCCTATCGCGTACCGGTCGCGCCGTATTCCCGCAAAAACAGAGGCCATGGATGCCTGTTGGGCACCGGTTCCCGGGATGAGTTCTCCGATATCGCTGGACAGCCTGAAAGAGACGCTTTGCGTCTGGAACGAAGTCCCGATGAACCATGACGGGAATTTCCAAGCGGCTTCGACGAGTCCGCCGGAAAGCTCGCCGAACTGTTGTCCGAATTCGAAGGCGACATAGGGATTGTCTATGTTCGCCGCGCCTGCGGGATTATAAAAAGCGAACCCGCCGGTGCTCATTCCGGTTCCTGTGCCGCCCATGGCCGCCGATCGCGGATTGACGGGCTCCTCGATATAGCCGAAATAGGCGCTCTGCCCAACGGCCGCCGAGGCAAACACGATCATGGCGATGATCGAAAATGAAAGAGTTCTTTGCATTGTCGTTCCCCGATGTGGTTTCACCTGACAAAACCCGGATTCTCCGGACACAAACGATCAGGCGATTTTGACTTTGGAATAAGAAACGATTTCCATATTCATCCACAGAGGAGAGCACGTTGTAAAATGCGCATATGCTCTTCTCTGAGAACCTAAAAAGTGTACGTGATTTCCAACTGCTGGTCGATTCCGGCCCAAATCCGGTCGGTACTGAAACCGTAGTTACAGCGTAGTCCTTCATGAACCGAGTGAAGATCGATTCCAAGGCCGCCGGAAATACGCGGCGAAAGGACGTCCCTGTAGCTCCGGTTGTCGCTCACGATATCGCTGTTGAGCGGAAGTTCGCCGATTCCGAGTCTCAGGAACACCTTTTCCCAGTATCGCCACTCGAACCCGTTGGAAATTGTGACCTGGGGACGCTCGATCGCTTTCCAGTCTCCGCTGAAAAGAAAAAACCGGGCGTCCATATTCCAGACGAGCGGTCGTCCAAGCAGGGTTCCGGTTAGACTGCTCCCGAACACGAATGAAGGCAGTACCTTATCCTCCTGTGCGGCAAAAGATTCGAAATTCCAGTTCATCGCGGTGGCCCCCGCATCCTTCAGAAGGGCTCCAATGACGAACCTTTCCGACCAGCGGTACGAGAGCGCGATATCGAAACCGATCCCGTTCGCCGACGAGTAATGTACCGAACCGTCGGAAAAACCGGACGGAATGCGCTCGTAGAAAATGGAGATGCCCAATCCGGCCGAAAGTTTACGGCTCACGAAGTAGCTTAAAGCTACTTTACTTGTAAAAGAAGCGAACGCGGCGCTTTCCAGCCGGTGTTCGTTTTCATCGTACAGATCGTTGAGGAAGGGGTCTCCGCGGTAAAGAACCAGAAGTCCGATCCTGAGCCTTGGGGGTATCCTGAAGGTAAGGGAGGGGATGCCGTCGGTCTGTCCCATGGAACGGATCCCGAACCCGACCGACGCGGTACGCATTTTTTCCCAGGACATTGCCGCGGGGTTCCACCATGGGGCGCATGAAACCGGGGCGGCGCTCTGGGCTCCACCCATCGCGAGAGCGGAGGCTCCCACCGGGTAGCGCAGGTAGGCGCCCGATTCACCGCCGATCATCGAAGCGGCGGTTATTTTCGGAAACGACAACGCCAATACGAAACAGAATGAAAGTGCAGCAGCTGGGGCTCTACCGTGCAACGACGATTTTTCCAAAAGCACGTTCTCCGGAATCGGTGGTGATCTTATAGTAATACATGCCGGGCGCCACTGGGCGGCCTCCACGGTTGTTATGGGTACCATCCCAGCTGTCTTCGCTTTCGACGGTACTTCTGCCCATGGGGCCTCCGTTTGTACCCGAGTAACGGGTTTGTTTTTCAATAATGGTGACAACCGGATCCATGTTGTAATCGAAGACCTTTATGGTGACCCGTGCTTTATCCGCCGCTATGTTGTAGATGAACTTGCAGGATCCGTCAGAGGCTCTGAGAATACCCGGCCTGGCATAGGTCTTCTTCAAACCGTCCGAGACCTGAGGGGCGCGTTTGATAAGCAGGAATGATGAAGTGTCCTCGTGATTTCCGGGTCTTTCATCTTTCGAAAGAAAGAGTCCTTCCGAAGATGCGATCCAGAGATAACCGGAAGAGTCGGTCACAGGCACGAACAGGATATTGTTGAGGTATTCGGGAACATCTATATCCCATGCGCTGGTCATACGTTGCCGCATGGTTTCTTCGGGAATTACGGGCTTCGGGTTTTTTATCGCTCCGGAATCGCCAAGGGAATCGCGATAGGTCCTGAGAATATTGTTGAGATTGGCGCCTGAGCGTTCCTCGGTGAAAAGCGCGTACATGTACCCCTTCATCGCGAAAGTGACCGAGAAAGGAGCGTTTTCGAAGACAGGATGCCACGAGCGGTCATGGGGGATGTATTTGCAGAAAAGGAGCTTTTCCCTGCCCTCTTTTTCAGCGAGAACATGGGCATAGATCGGGTATGAGGGATCGAAACGGTTGACGGAAATTCTTTCGAAGCGGATGAATTCGAAATCCGGGTCGGCGCAGGTGGTCGTGATCGAGCTGTCCCAGCTCGAGTCGGAAATGGAAAACCGGAGGATTCCCGAGGGACTCATCACCAGGAGCAGCGAGTCCTCCCCGAGAACCTCGACAGCGGTAGTCCGGCGAGTGGTGTCAAGCGCCGGGAGGTGTTTGGGCTGCAGTTCGGGCAACGAAATTCCACCGGCTCTGCCCGGCAGAAAGACGGTTTTTTCATCGCGTCCCGGGTGCCATCGCACCATTCCTCCATCAAGACAGGCGAGGTAATAACAGCCGGAGGACCATACCGCGTCGGTAATCACGAATTTCCGGGAGGAGTCCGCCGGCCAGGGAAGCTTTTTTTCCACGATTCCCTTTTCAGGAGCATGATGGTCGTAGACGAGCATTACACTCGGAGAATCCAGGCTCGCCACCGCGAATCCTCCACCTGTTTCAAGTTCAAGAAGATCGCCTTTTTTACAGGCGAGGGAATGGTATCGCCAGTTGCTTTCCTTTTCCGGCCGGTCAAGTGCGGAAGGTCCGGCGATCACGTTCAGCGCCGGTTTTCCGTTCTGTTCGGAAATCATCCAGAGTGTATCGCCCGTGCCCGCGAGCCATCTGATGTCATTGGACACGATGCCTGTTCCTGTGCCGCAGTCCGAAGCGAACGCGGCCCGGTCGGGAAAAGGAAGCAAAACCGCCGACCCTGCAAGGGCGGCTGCGGTCAGTTTATTGACGATGATCGATACACTGCGCATCGGGAGGCACCTCGAAGGAGAACGTTGATTCGGGAATGGTCTTCCCGAAGGATGTCCTGCTGAACGTGTACGTGTGCACATTCGAATTACTGTCGGTATAGGAGAGCTTGTTGACGATTCCGGTAGAGGAGTTTACGGTCAGCGTTACGTTTTTCATGTCCGCACCGGAGGAATCGGAGTTCCATTCCAGGGTGATCTCCTTGCCGCTGCGGCTTTTCTCCCTGAAGCGGTATCTGTTCAGGAACGTACCGAGTAAATGGGATGGTTGGGTAGAGAGGTCCAGATCGCCGAGGTTCCTGATCACCACCTGATCGCTGCTGCGGTTGTAATGCCAGAAAACCGTTCCGTCGCTGACATAGGTTTCATGGCGTAGTTCGACTTTGAACCGGTCTCCAGGCGCAAGAGTGATCGTACCGCCGTTTTTAGTGGTTTTCTCCCTGACGTTCCAGTATATGGTCTGTTCGAAATCGGCGGTTAGCGTAGTTTTGTCCGAATATTTCTGCCGTATGAGTTCGATCACACTCGGTTCTTCAGGAACGTTTCCGTACAGGACCGAGAACAGCAGGAGTATCGTGATTGATTGTACCATCGAATATCTCAGGTTAAAGGATCCGGTCCAGCAGTCCATCGAGTTCGTCCGGTTTCACCAGGACCTCCCGTGCCTTGCTTCCGTCGGGGGGACCTACGATACCCGCCCGTTCGAGCTCATCCATCAAACGTCCGGCGCGCGCATACCCTATCTTCATCCTTCGCTGCAGAAGTGATGTGGAGCCCTGGCCGATGCTGACGATCGTTCGTGCGGCTTCTTCGAACAGTTCATCCCGATCGCCGCCCGATAGAAATCCGCCGTTCTCTCCCTCTATACCGTCCGTCTCATTGCAGAAACTTTCGATTTTATCGATTTCGATCTGCTGACTTCGGATTTCGCCAACGATTTTCTCGACATCTTCTTCACTTATATAAGCGCCGTGAAATCGTTCGATCTCAGGAGCCCCGTTTCTCAGGAAAAGCATATCTCCCATCCCGAGGAGCTTTTCAGCTCCTACATGACCCAGGATAGTACGCGAATCGGTCGACTGGATGGTCCTGAAGCCGATCCGGGAAGTCAGGTTTGCCTTGATCGGACCAGTAATGATATCCACCGAAGGGCGCTGCGTCGCAACAATCAGGTGTATTCCTACCGCACGGGCCAGTTGGGCTATCCTCTGGATGAGACCTTCGACATCTTTGGACGCGGTCATCATCAGATCCGCTAATTCATCAACAATGATAACGATGAATGGAAGCTTTTTATTGTCTTCATCCGGCAGAGCCTGCGAATTATTGCCGGATTCGATCCTGGAATTGAACGAATCGATGTTGCGCGCCCCTACTTTCGCAAGAATTCTGTACCTTCGCTCCATCTCGATCACGCCCCACTGCAATGCCTTGACCGCTTCCTTCGATTCGGTCACCACCGGAGACATCAGGTGGGGGATTCCTTCGTAAAAAGCAAGCTCGACCTTCTTCGGATCGATCATGATAAGCCTGAGTTCTTCGGGTTTCATGGTCATCAGCAAGCTGCAGATCAGGGAATTGATGCAGACGCTTTTACCCGATCCGGTCTGACCAGCGATCAGCACGTGCGGCATTTTGGTCACGTCGGTGACATATGGAGCCCCGCTCACGTTGGTACCTATGATCACCGGCAGTTTCGCCTTGGATTTGATGAAAGCGTCGGACAACAGAATGTGTTTGAAATGCACGATCTGCCGCTCCGAGTTGGGCAGTTCGATTCCCACCGCGGATTTCCCCGGGATAGGAGCTTCGATGCGGATGCGCTGTCCGCCAACGGCCATCGACAGGTCGTCATGAAGGCTGACCACCTTGCTGACTTTGATACCCGGAGCGAGTTCTATTTCGTACCTGGTCACCACAGGTCCGGGACTCACCGACACCACTTTCCCCTCGACACCGAAATTCATGAGCGTTTTTTCGAGGACCATCGAGTTCTGTTCGATGATCGTGCTGTCGAGCATGCTTGCCAGAGGCGGAGGGTCGGGAAGAACCGTAGGGTCGGGTAGCTCATAGGGCCGTGAATTCACCACCCGCATCGTAGTCGTCGAGAACCTGGGGCCTCCGATCTCTTCGTCTGTCTCGATGAATTCGTTCGGGATCTCCGAGGCTTCCTCGTCGGTTTCGACTTCCGCGGTTTCAATGGTCAGGATCTTTATCGGATCGCTTCTTTTCGCCCTGAAAGCGGCGAGTTCCTGTTCAAGGCGCAGGCGTGTTTCTTCCTCTACCCGATTGATGTCCTTTTCCTCAGATGGCTCCTGTTCCGGCTGGTCGGGGGGGGAATCCGTCATCCCTGCCGGTTCCTTGTCCTGGGCCTTGGCTGGGGCAGCCATGGATACTTTGGTACCTGCCGGGGAATGGATACCGGATTTTTCTTTCCTCAGCTCTTCTTTCAGCCGTTTTTTTTCAGCGATGCGAAGATCGTGCTGCTGACGAAGCAGTTTGCGCTTGTCGATCCATGAATTCCACCTAAGCCGCAAAAAAGAGAGGCCT
>CAZGVZ010000037.1:0-14166 GCA_964529145.1 uncultured Fibrobacteraceae bacterium
GGAGAGCTTTATTCTTTGCGCCTCTCCTCCGGAAAGGGTGTTCGCGGGCTGCCCGAGACGTATGTATCCCAGCCCTACCTGGGAAAGCACCAGCAGCTTCGTTTTGATCTGTTCGATATTCGTGAAAAACCGAAGCGCTTCATCAACGGTCATCTCCAGAATGTCCGCGATGTTCTTTCCCTTGTAAGTGATCTCGAGCGTCTCCCTGTTGTACCTTTTTCCCGAACAGGTCTCGCAGGGGACATAGACGTCGGGCAGAAAATGCATCGAAATACGCAGCAATCCATCCCCTTCGCACGTTTCGCATCTTCCGCCCCTGACGTTGAAACTGAAACGTCCCGGGTCGTAACCGCGGATCCTGCTTTCGGGCAGGTTCGAAAAAATCGTACGTACGATATCGAGTGTTTTAGTGTATGTGGCCGGGTTCGATCTGGGGGTCCTGCCGATGGGGGACTGGTCGATGGCGATCACCTTGTCGACATTTTCCGTGCCCTTTATGGTATCGAAAGGTAGAGCCACGACCTTCGACCGGTGCAGTTTTCTCTGTAGCGCCGGGTAAAGGGTGTGATTGATGAGCGTACTTTTTCCCGACCCGCTCACTCCCGTGACACAAACCAGTACTCCAAGCGGAACTGATACCTCTACCTTTTTGAGGTTGTTACCCTTTGCCCCTGAAAGTGTGATCGATTGTCCGTTTCCGGAACGTCTTTTCCGGGGCGGAACGATTTTTCTTTTCCCGCTCAGGTAGGCGCCGGTGATCGAAGCCGGATGCATCGCGATCTCCTCCGGGGTTCCCTGAGCAACCACCTGTCCCCCGTGAATTCCCGCTCCCGGGCCGAAATCGATCAGGTGATCCGCGGCCATCATCGTTTCACGGTCGTGTTCGATCACGATGATCGTATTTCCCAGGTCACGCAGTCTCCGAAGCGTCAGGAGCAGTTTTTCCGTATCGCGGGAGTGAAGACCTATGCTCGGCTCGTCGAGAATGTACATGACCCCTGTCAATTGCGATCCGATCTGGGTCGCCAGCCTGATGCGCTGGGACTCTCCTCCTGAAAGGGATGCGGCCGCCCGGTCCAGGGTAATGTAGGAAAGGCCGACATTGTCGAGGAAATCGAGTCTCTCCCGTATCTCCTTGAGGATCTGACGGGCGATGACCGCCTCTTTTCCGGACAATTTCAGATCACTGAAAAATTTCCCGCTGTTCTCAATGGACCACGATGAGATATCCGCGATACTGTTTCCCCGTATTTTTACGGCGAGACTTTCGGGCTTCAGCCGGGCTCCTTTGCAGGCGGGACAGAGCTGTTGTGTCATGAAACTTTCGATCCAGCGGCGAATCTCTTCGGAAGAGGTCTCCTTGTAACGTCGCAGCAGGTTGGGTATGACACCCTCGAATTCACGCTTGAATACGCCTTTTCCCTCTCTCGACCGGGCTTCCCATTTCATGGTGATCTTTTCCTTGCCCGAACCGTTGAAGAGAATGTCGCGATGCTTTTTTCCGATTCCGGAGAATGGAATATCCGTGGGTATACCGAAATGTCCGCATACTGATGCAAGAATCTGGCTGTTCCAGCTCCCTGAGCTTCCCGCGCCGTTCCATGCGGTTATCGCCCCATCCTGAAGCGAGATCGAAGGATCCGGTACGCACAGCTGTGCATCTATTTCCATGAGATAACCGAGTCCATTGCACTTTTCACACGCCCCGAACGGATTGTTGAATGAAAACATCCTGGGAGAAGGCGTTTCAACCGACAGACCGCATACGGAGCAGGCGCTTTTGGCGGAAAAAACGAGAGGCGAAGCATCCGGCACATGTATATGAATGGTGTCGTCGACACTGATCTTAAGCGCGGTTTCGATGCTTTCCGTAAGCCGCATACGAATCGAAGGTTCGTTCAGGAGTCTGTCGACGACTACTTTCACCGAATGCTTCCGGTTTTTATCCAGTTCTATTTCCTCGTCGAGCGTGTACTGAATATCGTCGACGATGACCCGCAGAAAACCGTCTTTCCGAAGTTTCCGGAAAAGGTCGCGGTATTCTCCTTTACGACCCGATACTACCGGAGCCACCACCATGAACCTGGTTCCGGCCTCCGTCGACATGATGGCGTCGGTCATTTCCTGTACCGTCTGACGCGCGACTGTTCTCCCGCATCGTACGCAGGTGGGCGTTCCGATCCTCGCGAAGAGCAGCCTGAGATAATCATGGATTTCCGTGATGGTTCCCACGGTCGATCGCGGATTGTGTCCGGTTGTCTTCTGTTCTATCGCAATGGCAGGCGAAAGCCCCTCGATGACATCGACATCGGGTTTTTCCATCAGTCCGATGAACTGACGCGCATATGCCGAAAGCGATTCGACAAACCTCCTTTGCGCTTCCGCATAGAGAGTGTCGAATGCGAGCGAGGATTTTCCCGAACCGCTCAGTCCCGTTACCACCGTGAAAACGTCACGTGGAATGGTTATCTCAACGTTCTTGAGGTTGTGTTCCCTGGCTCCCCTGATGTGTATATCGGAAATAGGCATGTTTTTTTTGATTGGACGCGAAAAGCGAAGGACCATCCCTGTTTCGGCCGTAAAAATCATTTTTCGGCGATCTTGTCAGGCGCGGTCAGGCAACGGACATCACTCCTCCGCCGGTCCCGTCTCGAATTTTCCTTTCTCTTCTTTATTGATTAGGACCGCATGCGGATATTGTTGAAAGTCCGCCATTTAATACCTAAATCGGACGATCCCTTTACGCGATCTGCTTCGCGGACAGCGGCATAACGGGATCGTAGTCGCTTGGGCGTATCACCAGATCGATATGCCCTTCGCGCCTACAAACCCGTTCTGCTCGCTGCCGCTGCGCATCTCATCGTAAATTAATCGTCCGATTAAGGTAATATTCGAACCGTATCCGCGCGGCAGCTGTGGTTTTTTATTGTCCGGCAACCCCTAATCCGGACACGCTCCCCGAATCGTGTTCCGGTTCGTTGTGCGACGGAATGTCGGAATGATACTCGGTCCATGCCTGCTGTACCGTTTCGGCGACCTTGGCCCTGTTGAAAGGTTTGAACAGGCAGGGATAACGATTCGTCTTATAGATTTTCACGAGAGTGTGTCTGGGATTATATCCGAATCCGGTCATCAGCGCCAGCTGTGATGGAATACCCTGTTCATTGATTTTACTGATGAATTCATATCCGTCCATCTCAGGCATGGCAATATCCGTCAAGACCAGAAAAAACTGTTGTTCTCCAAGCAGCTTGAAGGCAGCCGATGTGGTCGACGCTATCGTAACCTCCCACCCGAGAGATTCAAGATAGATCTTGAGAAAATCCAGAACGTCAATTTCGTCGTCGACGACGAGGATCTTCCGGTTAGCCTTTTTCTGAAAATAGCTCATGTGTCTTGTCGATCAATTCCTGTTTGCCGAAAGGTTTTGTGATATATGCGTCGGCCTTCTTTACATGCATTATTATCATTTCATCGAAATCCTGAGAGCGCGCAGTCAGTATCGCTATCGGCACCTCACTGAACGATGCGTCCTTTCGTATCATATCAAAAACCGCCCATCCGTCCATCTTGGGCATGGAAAGATCCAGGAGTATCGCGTCGGGACGGTACGCAACGGCGGTTTCATACGCCCTTTCGGCATCGAGAACGGTATTGACTTCGAATTTATTCGTAGTCTCCAATACCAATTTTACCAAATCCGCGATATCCCTGTCATCCTCAATCACAAGAATTTTTTTAACCATACCCGTATACCTTTTAGTGCTTGAAAAATTCCGAAAAAACCCATATCCAGTATTTGAATGCCACAAAGCACGCCGCAACACCGGCACAGAACCGTATGAACAAGGAAATTTTTATGCCATAGTGAAAGGATAGAATTTCCGAGAATACATCGAACACCGATGCGACAATGACAAGAAGGGCGCTTCCATAAAGAAATTTATAATAAGGCGGTTTTCTCTGCGCCTCACCCAGCCGATTGCTAAGGTCGGCGAGAACGAACATGAAGACGAACACCGAGATATCGAAAAAAAACATGCCTTGCAGGTGAATCATTTATTTTCGGACACTCCTCATCGTGAAAAAGAGTCTCAGGATGCTCACTGATGACGCTATCCCGTATCCGAGAAGCGCTATTGCCGACACTATCGATGCGACAATTGAACCGGACGTGTCGAAAAAAAGCAGGAATATGTAAATAAATGAAAGCACTATCGCGATGACGAATCCTGTTTGCGGAGATGACTGACGCAGCCGATGCTGATAAAAGGACGAAATGAAAAGCGCGACGATGTTGAGAAGACTTCCGGAGAAAACGTACCCCGCCAGGAGAATGTTTTCCAGAGTGATCATCGAGGATGGGGTCATTTTCTTTTTCCGAATACGTTCACAAATGCATCCTGGGGCGTCGAATGTGTGATGCCGCTCATGATGCCTTCCCGGCCGCTGAACTTAGATTCCACCTCGATTCCCTGCGGAGTTATCCTGAAACAGCGGATGTCCTTGTGATGATCGCTTCCCCGCATTTTAAGGATGCATAACGCCTTTGCGATAGCGCTGTCAATCTCCACATAACGCAATAATAGATATGAGTCGACGATAAAGGGAATTTTACTGGTCACGTGTGTAACCGATCCCAGCAGGTTGTCGTTTTCCCTCAAAAGAAGACTCGTGACGCCCTCACGCTTGAGCGCATTAATCAGTTTCCGTTCCAGTTCCCTCAGTTCATAGGGATCCACGGCGATCGATTCGAAATGAGTCATACTGTCGATCAGAACTCTTTTGATATTCATGTTCTCTACCAGTGACACCAGTTCTCCGTCGAGTTTGTCGAACTCTGCGAGGGTCGTATGAGGATCGCTGAATATGATTTTCAACTGCATGGCCGACTCGAGCTTCTTGAAATCCCAATTGAATTCCATAGCATCATGATAATATTGCTGTGGAAATTCCTCGAATGTGATGATCAACCCGGGTTCCTGAAATTTCATTATTCCATTATAGATGAATTGCATACCCAGTGTCGTTTTCCCGGTACCCGGCGCCCCTTCGATCAGATTGGCGGACCCCCGGAGAAAACCGTCGGAGATCATGGCATCAAGCGCTTCAATTCCGAAAGGAACTCGTTGTTCATTCATTTATATGCCGCCTTATCGCAAGTAACAATAATATGACAGCCCTTTTCTCGATACTGTTTCCTGAATTAACTTGATAAAAGATGTACAATCACCGCTTTTTGAACATGCAGCCTGTTTTCCGCCTCATCGAATGCGATCGAATGGTCCGAATCAAGCACATCACTCGTTATCTCCTCCCCGCGGTGGGCGGGCAGGCAATGTGATATGACGACATCCGAAGGGGCTTTGGACAAAACATCCCGATTGACTTGAAACCGGCTGAACTCTTTGTTCCTCTGTTCTTTCTCCTGTTCCTGCCCCATGCTTGTCCATACGTCGGTATAGATGGCGGATGCCGTTCCGACTGCCTCGAAAATATCGTGAGACACGGAAATGGTGCTCCCGGTCAAACGGGACACTTCACGACATGTGCGCAATACATCGGGATGCGGCCGATATCTCGGCGGGCACACCACGGTGAAATGATATCCCAGTTTTGCACAGACCACCATAAGTGAATTACACACGTTGTTGCCGTCACCGATAAAGACGATGTGGTGTTTGTTTCCGCCTTCAACGGCCTCACGGTACGTCTGCGCGAATGCAAGCGCCTGACAGGGGTGAAATCGATCCGTCAATGCATTGATGACAGGTATGGAACTGAATTGTGCAAGTTTTTCCACGGTCTGATGACTATATGTCCTCGCGACTATGAGATGAACCCATTTTTCAAGGTTTCGGGCAATATCTGAAACCGTTTCGCGTTTTCCCATTCCGATCATATCATTGGATAGATTGATCGGGTGACCGCCAAGCTCGTTGATTGCGGTTTCAAAAGTGATGCGGGTTCTCAATGACGGTTTTTCAAAAATCATGACACCGCTTTTGTTTTTCATGATCTGCGGGTCATCCGATAAGCGTTGTCTCTTCAATTTCTGTGCTGAAATGAGTATTTCGCCTATTTCATCAGGTGAAAACTCAAGAAGCGAGATCAGATCTTTTTTATGGACTGCCATAAACATTGTTCCACTACGATTAAAATGCGTTGCTGCCAACCTTCAATATACGAAAATCCGTCGGGTTGTATTCGGAGAGTATGATGGTGGTTCCCGGGTTCCGGAGGACCATCTCCCCGATTGCTTCCCTCTCGACGTGTTCCGGCGCTTGCTGACCTGTTTATACCTTACCGGCCCAAGGGCACAATCCAAAAATTTCCTTTAATCCGCCCGGCTGCAAATGAGGCAGACATCGTTGATTTCAATGGCCATATTTCGTAATTTTACTTTCTCTTGCGCCTGGTCTGCATCTCTTCGCCCGGGTTCACCATTGAAAATAAATCCTGTTCTCCTCTTTTTTTAGGAGTACCGGATCCCAAAGATAATCAACTGCCACGGCTGAAAGCCATGATCCGGCTTGAGCGGGTACTGCCCGCAAAAAGGCGGACGGGCGTCTCCCGCCCGAAGTTGCTGTCCTGCCCCACGGTCCTCAGGCATTGGCCTCCTCATGAAACCCAAAGGAATCCAATGTAATTCTTACCGAGGCAGGTAAGGAAAATAAAATAATTATTTTCACACCATGGAGCGGAACAAATACCACCTTTTTTAAATCCCATGCTCTTTTTATACCTCAATCGGACGGTTCATTTACGGTGAGGTGTCAGGCGGCATATTAGAAACAGCGAAATAGCGCTGGATACGCTTCATGAGCGGAGCGAACGATGCGGTATAATGGAAACAGCCTAACTGCCGCTGGACACGTATTACGCTTGAAGAACCGATGTTACATTCGAGCGCCTGCTCCCGATGTGGCTTTCCTGCTCCCCGCCTCCCGGCCTTGGAATCCTTGTGCAAATCCCAAGTGATTCCACAATCAACTACCACGGCTAAAAACCGTGGTCCGGCTTGAGCGGGCCAAGCAGTATAACGGAAATAGTGCGAAGCACGGGACTCCTTACGCTTCAGGAATGGCAATGACACCGCCCGCGAAAAGACAGCCGGGCGTCCTGCGCCCGAGGTTGCTGTCCTGCCCCACGGCCGAAAGCGGTTAAAAGAAACAGTGCCGAAGGCACTGGATTCCTTACGTTTTAGGGAACGGAGTGACAACGCCGTGGTCCCCTTGCTGAAAATCCCATAGGGATCACACTGTCCTCTCTTACGAGGCAGGTAATCGGATCAACCCTGTTCATTGCTTATAACTCCCAATTCACCATAACCAAATTGGACAACTTTACGATGGGAACTCAGGGTGTTTCTATTTTCAACTGGTGGTACTTTTCAAGATCATATAAGGGCAAGTTGGCAAGTGGTATCGTTTCTATTATATTTATATTGTTAATTCCATCATCACACCACACTATCATTCATCAGGAGGCTTACCATGGAGATAACCGAGGTAAGGATCGCGCTTAGAAATGAGGCCAAACTAAAAGCTTTCGTGAGCATTACATTCGATGACTGTTTTGTCTTACGTGGCCTGAAAGTGATCAGTGGCTCGCAAGGATATTTCGTCTCAATGCCGAGCCGACGAACCCGCCTGGGTACATTTCAGGATATCGCCCATCCGATCACGAACGAAATGAGGAAAAAAATCGAGTCCAGGATTCTCGATGCGTTCGAATCGGAACTCAGCAGAAGCGGTACCGAAGAATTAGCAGTCTCCTCGGTTCAGGCTTCCGAAGAAATATGAACTGTAGTGATGTTTCAATATATTGAGATTGTCTGGAGTATCACAGGATTGTACTCAGATAATCAACGTTTATGTCTCAGATGAATAATTATTGGGGTTATTTATGAATACCTGAGTTGAGCGATTCTCCTTGAGGGAGGCTTTGGCAATTAGCCACTGCAAAAAAACACTATATACCTCTCCGGGTATATCTGCGCTTTTTGCGGGTCATTTTCTCATTTTCACTCAACGAATTCCCTAGTATCGAATAAAAGAGCTCAACTTGGGTTTTTTTTCCTCCATGATTGAAATCATTGTATTTAGGGCACTTCTGAATATTCAGTTTTTGTAATGAGCCCGAGTAAAAAGGATGCAGGTCAGGCCCGCATGAGAAGGTCATATTATTGAAAATATGGCCACGCTGAATGCAACGAAGCCTCAGCCTTTGCAGCCGGGTGGAATAAAGAACGAATTTTTTGAAGTGCAATTTAGGAATCCGGATTGGTTTTTCAAGACTTCAGGATTTTCAGTAGCCTTCGTGCTATCCTTCTCACTCACAAAATGCATTGAGTTATGTCTTGGGGCTTGAAAATATATTTGAAATATAATTATATTACGAGATTACCTTTTTTATTCTGGGGCGTCGACAAGCGGTAAGTCACGAGGTTTTGGTCCTCGCAATCGGAGGTTCGAATCCTTCCGCCCCAGCCACTCTATGCTAAAGATAATAGCATCACGGATCGTTGCTTTCAGGAGGTATTCTTGGAAATTATCAAATTAACTACACGTGCACGCAATGCAAAGGGGAAATCCTATACAAGAAAGGCACGGGCTCAGGGCTGGGTTCCTGCAATTTATTATGGAAAAAAAACGGAGCCTTTGTGTATCGAAGTAAACGAGCAGGAATTTGCAGCAATCGTGCGAAAAAGGCATCTTACTCACCTCATCGACCTGGGACTTGATCGACAGGCGGAAAGTTCGATCGCCGTGATAAAAGAAGTTCAACGGCACGTGATAAAAGACAACCTGTTTTATCACATAGATTTTCAGCACGTTGCGATGGATGAAAAAGTTTCGGTGCAATGTCCTGTCCTTATTGTGGGAACTCCGGTGGGAGTGAAAGACGAAAATGGTGTGCTGGGCAATCCCGTTAAATCCATCACGATAGAATGTTTTCCGATGGATATACCGGATTCCATCAAGGTCGATGTTTCCGATCTTCATGTGGGTAATTCAATCCATATCAGAGACATTATCATAGATAAAATAATTATCAAAGACGCCCCGGAAGAGGTTGTCGCCGTGGTGACGCACGCTACCCGGGAAGTTGAGGCGAAGGTTGAAGAAGTTGCAGAAGCTGCCGAACCTGCAGCGCCCGCTTCCGAGGACACGACCAAAAAGTGATATTCCCTCGCTTATGAGGTTTTTGCATTTTTTTCGTAAATGCCTCGTTGGACGTAATGACGTAAGGACCCTCGGAGACACTGTTTTCATAGGCCTCGGAAACCCTGGAGTTCGATATTCCGGAACGCGACATAACATTGGATCTCGAGTTGTACATGCATTCGCGGCACAGTTTTCCGAAAAAAAGAAAATTCGTGATCCGGACGCTTTAATATTCAAAGGCGTCGTCTACGGTTCCTTTTCGGTGGCAGTAGTTCAACCTACCACGTACATGAATCGGTCGGGGTGTGCCGTTGAAAGCGTAATTAAAAAATGGCATGTCGATATTGATCGATGTCTGATAGTTGTCGATGATTTTCATCTTCCGTTCGGTACCGTTCGTTTCAGGCAAAACGGTTCGGATGGAGGTCATAAAGGATTGAAATCGATAATCGAATATGTAGGTCCCGGATTTCCCAGACTGAGGGTTGGGATCGGACCACTTCCGGAAGGGTGTAATGTTATCGATTTTGTTTTAGGTGAATTTTCGGATACCGAAGAGATGAAAATGGCGGAGGTGATCCGATATTGTCACGAAGCGATGAAAAAATTCGCAGCTCAAAGTTCTAGAGCTGTAATACAATAATATAATGGCATTTCCATCTTGCGAATCGCAAGCGAACAAAACAGGTGCACTGAACACTTCTAATCCTGCCGTACAATATTGCAGCGAGGAGTGGTGACAGGGCAGATGAACTTTGCAGCATGCTGCTCGCGAGAATGAATACAGGGAAGTGCCCACAATTAAAACATCCTGCTCCAGGATCCATTCCTGGGGCCACACGTCCAAAGGAGGTTGTTGAAATGAAACGACCATACGAATCAATGGTTGTTTTCGACGGAACGCTGCCCGAAGAGGTCCTTCAAAAAGAGCAGAAACAGGTCGAAGAGCTCATCTCTCAGCACGCGGAGTTTGATAAAACCGAGGTATGGGGAAAAAAGACTCTCGCCTATACCATACGAAAAAAACGTTCCGGGTACTATTGCCTTTTCCTTTTTTCCGGAAATGGTGATATCGTCCCTGTAATCGACAAGCATGCCAAGCTCAATGAGCACATTCTTCGCCATCTGACCGTAGTACGCGACCTCAAAAATGAGCAGGCCCGGATGAACGCTGCCCAGAGGAAAGAGCATGCATCCTCCGAAAACGAAGGTGAATCCGCAACCAGGAATCACGGTCAGGATAAGGAATAATCACTACAACGAATCATTTCTCTTTTTTCAGGAGTTTTCATATGGCCATGGCCCGTAGAAGAACGAAAAAGGTATGCTGGTTTGAACAAAACAAGGTCGAGCCCGATTACAAGGATATCCGGATCATTTCCCGTTATGTCACCGAGCGTGGAAAAATAGTTCCCAGGCGTCTTTCCGGAGTGAGCGCGAAAAATCAGCGAAAACTCGCAGTCGCGATCAAACGCGCACGTCATCTTGCCCTGCTGCCGTTTGTATCTCAGAACATCAAGTAGGGATGCGTTTACAATTTACAAGGAGTTTGTCTGATCATGGAAGTCGTGTTGATGAAGGATTATGAAAACCTCGGTAAGGCTCTCGATGTGATTCCGGTCAGGGATGGATATGCAAGAAATTTCCTTTTCCCTCAGGGAATCGCGGTGCCCGCGACCGAAGGCAATAAAAAAAGAGTTGCCGAAGCAAAACGTATAGAAGAAATACGGGAAGAAAAGATCATCAGGAAATCGCGTGACCTTGCCCAGAAAATCGAGCAGATACCCTGTACAATTCCGGTAAAAGTCGGAGAAGAAGACAGAATTTTCGGATCCGTCAGTTCACAGGAAATCGCTAATTTTCTTCAGAAAGAAGGATTCGATATCGAAAAACGGCAGGTCGATCTTCCTGAACCCATAAAGCAGCTGGGCGTGTATACCGTAACGATCAACCTGTATCGCACGGTATCGTCAAAACTGAAGGTTTGGGTAGTGAAGGAAGAATAGCTGTTTCCCAAATCACATCCATCCATAATCGACAACCAAGACCCATGGATACATTGTATGCATAGGGACAACCTGCGATCAATGGACAACGTGATTTGTGCCGTAACCTCTGAGTGCGGGAAAAATCCCTTTGGAGTTGAGACGGAGCCTCTTTGTGCTGTTTTAATAGATTTTTCGGTTCTCGAATGCGGAAAACCGTTTGAAAGGAAGCTATTGTATGGCTTTGAATGGCTGTTTTGTCGCCAGTGTAACCCCTTTTCATGACAATGGAGAAATAGACGAATCGGCACTGCGCGCTCATCTGGATTTTCTCATTTCCCGAAAAGTCGCCGGAATTGTGCCCTGCGGTACAACCGGCGAATCCGCGACTCTTACCTGGGACGAGCATAATCGCGTGGTCGATATCGCGATCGAGCAATGCAGGGGAAAAGTAGGCGTTATCGCCGGAGCCGGTTCGAACAACACTGCGGAATCGATTTCTGCGGCTCGCCACGCTCTTCAGAAAGGAGCTGACGCGATCCTTTCAATCACTCCTTATTATAACAAACCCACACAGGAAGGTCTATTCCGGCATTTTAAAAGTATTGCCACAAATGTCGATATTCCGATCGTCGTCTATAACGTTCCCGGGAGAACCGGTGTCAACATGCTTCCGGAGACAGTAGAGCGCCTCTGCACGTTTCCCACCATTGTCGCCATTAAGGAGGCAAGCGGAAATATCGGTCAGATATCGGAAATCCACCGCCGCTGCGGCGACAGGCTGACCATTTTATCGGGGGACGACGCCTTGACACTTCCTTCTCTGTCGATAGGAGCTCAAGGTGTGATTTCCGTTGCGGCTAATATCATTCCGGATAAAATGGTCGCAATGATCGAAATGTTCCTTTCCGGCAGGCATCTCGAAGCACTCAGACTGCATGAGGAACTGTTGCCCTTTTTTGAAGCGATGTTTTTCGAAACAAATCCTATTCCCGTTAAAACAGCCATGAATCTGATAGGAATGAACGCCGGCACACTTCGTCTTCCACTCGTAGAAATGTCGAATCACAATAAAGACAGGCTTGTTTCCGTATTAAAAAAGTATAATTTCACCTAAGGGAGCAGCTGGTGCCTACCGGAATCATAATTATCGGTGCCCTCGGAAAAATGGGGAGGGAAATAGCGGAGATTGTCTTTTCGGATGATAAATACGATCTTCGAGGTGCGGTTGAATCTCCCGACCATCCATGTCAGGGGGAAAAATACGCCGCATGCATAGGCAAAGGAGAGTGTGATGCGGTCGTTTCACAATCGATCGACGCTATCGATTGTGATGACTCCGTTTGCGTTGATTTTTCTTCTCCGCGCTCGCTTTCCCGCCTTCTTCCATCGGCTGCGAAAAAGAAATGCCCGGTAGTTATCGGAACAACCGGTCTTACCTCTGCCGATCACGAACTCATCGAATCCTATTCCTCACGCATTCCCTTACTCGTAAGTCCCAATATGAGTCTTGGCATCAATCTCCTTTTCTATCTTACAGAACTGGTTACCCCAAGGCTCAAAGACGAATATGATATTGAAATCATAGAGGCGCATCACAGATTTAAAAAAGACTCGCCGAGCGGGACCGCGAAACACCTTGGAGAAATTGTCGCCAATTCTCTGGGTCAATCTTATAATTCTTGTGTTCGAGACGGGAGGAAAGGGCTATCTTCAGTTTCCCGGCCAAAAAATGAAATCGGTATGCATGCAATTCGCGGAGGTGATATCGTAGGCGATCATACCGTCCTATTTGCGGGTATAGGCGAGAGGATCGAACTCCATCATATGGCTCACAGCCGTTCGACTCTTGCACGCGGAGCGCTCCTTGCAGCACAATGGATCAAAGAGCAACCTTCAGGATTATATTCTATGCGCGACGTACTTGGTCTTTGAAACTCCCTTCCGTATGGAGTGGTAATGAAAAATTCGTACATTTTAGCCGTGATCCTTTTTTGTTCAATACTTCAAGCCGAGCAAAAACCCACGGAAACCGAAATCATCGATTCGATTTCCACAGCCAAAGATCCTATCCATAACGACAGCACTCATAAATTAGAAAAAAAGGAATCCGAGGATATCACTGTTGAGACAGGGCCGGGTAAAAGCGCCCCTACTATTGAACCCGCAAATCAACCTTCCTCCTCAACCCCTGCATCGGTGATTGAAGAATCGGAAGAGGATCTTTTCCTGGATGGAGGGGAAGAGAGCATTATCGCGCCTTCGGTTCAGGAAAAAGATACAAAGCATGCTTCGGAACCCGGGTCCGAATCTTCGGATTCTGCAAAAACACAACCTGCTTCAACTGTAGCCATCGATACTGCAGGAGGAAAACCTGACAGCGCCTCCAGCCAGCAGTCTCACGTGCTCCCATATCCAAAAGAAGCGATGCCGACACCCGCTCCCCCTCCGCCGATGCGGATAGAAAAGACCAATTCGATCAATTTCGCCAAGAACTATAAAGAATATCGCTCACCGAAGCTGGCGATTCTCCTTTCTCTCCTTGCACCTGGGGCGGGCCAGGCATACGCGCACAATCTTCTGAAAACAGGAATTTTCGGGGCTGTGGAAGTGGGAATCATAACCACCGGTGCTATACTGGGATACAAAGGCAATCAAAAATGGAAAAGTGCCAAAAGATATGCAGATGAACATTATGACATCGAACTTTTCGAGGATTATCACCAGAAAATAGTGCGCCGGTTTTCTGCCGACGAGGAAGTGATACAGAATATTTTTTATTATGCGGACTCTGTTGATAATGTACCTCATTTCCTTGAAAGTGCCCGTAAAAGAGACCAGGAGTTTTATGATAACATTAAATATGGCGACCAACCGTATATCCAGGGATGGAAAGACGCAAAACCCACTTTTGACGACAATTTCGAGATCATTCAGGACGACCAGGACAAGGCTTCATATTTTCCGATGGAAGACAGCGTCTACCTGGTATACCGTGTGGATGAATCCGG
>CAZGVZ010000038.1:0-10737 GCA_964529145.1 uncultured Fibrobacteraceae bacterium
AATCACTTCTGATCGATAAAATTCACGGCGATATGCTGGGCCGGGGTATTGGTCTCAATCCATTCTACCGCATGGAATCACTTCTGATCCCACAATCAAAACTGTTGGGGTGACTTGGAATTTTCGGTCTCAATCCATTCTACCGCATGGAATCACTTCTGATTTCATTTTGGCGAGTTTGAAAGTTATAAAATACTTTGGTCTCAATCCATTCTACCGCATGGAATCACTTCTGATATAATAGCATAGCAGTAGATGGATCATCATTATCCCAGTCTCAATCCATTCTACCGCATGGAATCACATCTGATTATCCTTATCCTTATCCTTATCCTTTTCTTTATCCTTAAGGTCTCAATCCATTCTACCGCATGGAATCACTTCTGATACCCCGTCCCGCAACCCCTTGTCTGGCCTGCCGATACAGTCCCGTTTTTCAACAACTCCGGTTTTCCTTTACAATTCGACAAAACTACGCTCCTTTCCGTTAACGTTTAAACTGCATTATATTCATGAAAACCCAATGTATTACGACAAATTCACTTAACTCCGGTTTTTCTTGCATTTTTCTCTTGTTGAACCGGCCGGACCCTTCTCCTGTTTTACAGTATAATATAATCCACATGTTCGATTTTTTTCCCGGTTCCCAGTATCTTCACCTCCGGTTCGCATTTTCCGCACAGCGGATAGATACGCACCGAGTCGGTTTTCGGGTCGATCACCGCGGAAATCTTCTTTTCGATCTCCTCTATCGACTCCTTGCTCACCAATCCTTCGAATACCGATTTCTGAACCCGGTATGCATATTCCGAAAGAATCTTCACTGCCCGGGAGCGTATCCGGTCATCCGTTATATCGAACGAAATTACGTATTTCATTCTTCCCCATCCGTTTCCGTCTCCGCTGGTTCTTCAGGAGGAGTGGTGTTTTGCGTGGTTTTCCAGGAGAACGGGGTATAGTCACCATTGTTCAGAATTCCGTCACGCAGTTTTTCCCCCTGCAACCACATGATTTTCCGCCATGACATCTCCCGGTCGTCGATCCAGGTCCGGTTCTTCTTGTTGCACCACTCCTCATAATGACGGATGAAGATCCGCAGCGATTCCTTCTTCAGATAAACCTGCCCGCCCTCCTCTTTCGTTTCGAAATCGTCGTCCGAAAGCATCTTCTTGTTGAACAGCCGAAGCACTAACCGATCGACAAGCGGATGCCGGAACTCCTCCATCAGATCGAGTGAGAGCGACGCCCTGCCGTACGTTATCTCATGAAAAAAACCGATGTACGGATCGAGACCGCACGCTTCAAGGATCGCCTCGATCTCCCGCGCGACGAATGAATATCCGAAAGACAACAACGCGTTTACCGGATCGGTCGAAGGATGAAACTTCCTGCCGGGAAAAGTCCGTCCGTGCAGCAGACACTTTGCGAATTCCCCGAAATAGAGCCGGGCGCCCGTTCCCTCATATCCCAGAAGCTGTGCCGATGTCATATCCGTGTTTTCAAGCAATGCCAAGACTTTCTCGAACTGCATCCTTACGCCGTCATCCATCCGGTACGGATTACTGTTACTATAATGATAATCCATGAGGACATCCATGCCGTTGCGGATCTTCGCCTCCACGTATTTTCGCGCCATTGCCTGCCGCCGCGCTTCGTCGCACAAAAGCCTGTACTGCCCCACACGCAACAATGAATTCTTCCCTTTCGCGCTCACCATCTTACCCTTGAAGTGTCCGTTTTGCGTCATCATGGCGATGTCGCACCCCTCGTCGAGCAGCGCAAGCATCGCATCGGTGGTCGGATGCACCCCGCCGAACATCACCAGCGTGGAAACGTCGCGCAACGCGCGATCGGCGAGAAGCTCTTCGTCCTTCACCACCTGGATTCGCGGCCCCTTCTTGCGGATGTAGGCTCCCTGCTCGATTACATAGAGAAAGGACAGGGGATTCCCTCCCGGTGAAAGTGTACAGATAATTATCTCATGGGAGGAAAGGAAGCTCAACCCGGATCGGGATCGGGATTTTCAGGATTGTCGGATTACCGGGATTCGGAGCCGGTATGAAACCATCGGGAGTACGGAAGACGGGACTATTCTTTTGTCAATTTATCGATCGCCGCCACCAGAGAGGCGGCATTCGTGATATGGATTTCCGCGGTTTCTGACGAGATCGACGGGATAGGATCATAATCACCTGACTGCCGGTCTTCGAACAGACCATTGATCTGTCGGGTCACTCCGGAAGGTAAAATGCCGGTCTTTACGAACTCCCGGTTGAAAGCGCCGATCACCTTGCCGTGCGAGGAATACACAAGGCCCTTTTTATAGAGAAGTGCCGTCATGGCATTGAAAACTGCATAATAAGCTCGGGATACCGCATCGTCGAACTGGCCTGCATCAAACAGAATTTTCGCGGCTTTTAACTTCGTATGCGCCTTGTCCATCAAGGCGACTATAATGGAAGACTCCGTCACACCGCAATACCTTCCCGTTGAATGTTGATTCCGAACGGAGAGTTCTTCCGTAATTCCCATCCCGCCTCATCATAAACCACACAGGCACAGAGCGCATCAAACCGGTTCAGAAATTCAGTTTCAATATCCAGAAGCTCATCCCTGAACTGTTGATCCGCCTTGTCAAAAAGCACCATGAAATCATAATCGGAACCTTCGTGGTAATCCCCCCTGGCGCGTGAACCGAAAAGATAGATTCCCCGTATATTTTTCCCCATACGCCGGCGTACCGAGCGCGAAAAAAAGAGGGCTTTATCATCAGGTACCCGTTTTTTCACCATATGCTCCCCATAGAACTCTTTGCCTTACGGATAAAGGTATTCGGGCGCAGTAAAACCCGCTTCACGCGAGGATCTCTTTCATGATGTCTTTTGCGGAAGCCGCAGCGTATTTACGATGTTTATAATCGGCCCGGGCATTCTTGATATCCCTGGAAAGTTCGGCTCTTCGCTCCTCGATTGTACGCTTTTGAAGCAGCTCGACGAGTTCTTCCCGTTCATCCACCGGCAAGCTGCCCGCAGCATCCAACACCTCGGCAAAATTGATTTTTTTCATGGTAAGTATGCTCCTTCTCACGATTTAAAATACCATTTCAACAGGATCATGGCCACAACAATACAGTGGAGCCTTCATGGCAAGTACCCCTGGAACAAGAGCAAAACAGGTAGATTCCCCGTACTTTTTTCTCCATGCGTTGCAATACAGAATACAATTACCAACCGAATGGTGGCAGGACCCTACCGACAGAAAGTAGATTCAAGACATGATCGATATTCAAAAACAGATCGATTACTGGCGCCATGGCGCAGCTGAAGAGCGGGACGTGGCGCTTTACTTATTACGTGAAAATCGTCTCCGCCATGCCCTGTTCCTGCTACATTTGAGTATTGAAAAAATACTGAAAGCCCACGTATGTAAAAAAAACGGGGATTTGCCACCGAAGTCGCATAATCTTCTACGACTGGCCGATGCAACAGGAATGGTTTATACACAACACGACAGGGATTTTCTCGGTGAACTTTCACTTTTCAATATTGAAGGCCGTTATCCTGAATTATATGAAGAGCTTCCACCTGCTTCAGAAGTCCAAAGGATAGCGCTGGAAACAGAACGGATATATCAATGGTTGCTCAATCAATTATAGAGAGCGTACGTTACTATCTCCGTCTTGTCAACGAAAACGGCATACCGGTTTCATTCGGCGTGCTGTTCGGTTCCCAGGCAAAAGGAACCGCACATGAAGAGAGTGATATCGATTTGATCGTCGTCTCCCCCTGTTTCGACGAACATAAAAAATACTCGGATGTGGCGAAACTGTGGCGACTGATCGCCAGCAGTGATAACCGCCTCGAACCTGTCCCAGTCGGCGAGCACGAATGGCGCGATGACAACACGCGCGCCATCATTGAAATCGCCAGGCGGGAAGGCCGGATTGTCCATATATGAGAAGGCGATGCATTTGCCTCAAACAACTAACACAATATTGTTATTTTTCAACATCAGGCGGTATTTAACAATCCCCGGCGATCTGCCGTTTCAGGGGGGAAAACCATGACCGATCGTGACTATGAAGTAGCAAAGAGACTTAAAAGCAAATATTGCGCAATTATGCCAATCATTGAGATGCGCGTCTTTGGATCACGGGCGCGCGAAGACAATGCAACGGATTCCGATCCCGCTATTTTTGTGGAAGTGGAACGCCTCGACCGTTCCATCCGGCGGCTGTTGCAAGGATGCTGCCTGGGAACTGAGCCTCGATTATGACTTGATCCTCTCCCCGTTAATTTACAGCAGAGAAGAAATCGAACGGTCGCCGGCCCGGTCGTCCCCGATCCTGCAGGTTGTTCGTAAAGAGGGTATAGTGATATGACCAACTGGGACATGATCGATGGAAATCATAGACAAAATGTGCTCCGCCGGAAACGGGCTTCCGCGGGAGAGGTTTTCCGGAAATGTCAGAGAGCGGCAAAATAACCCGAGGTTCCATTACACATACATGTATTCAGATATTTTTCATTAAAACTTCATGGTATTGTAACGTATTCATGAGATTGCCATGTAATTGTGATTTGGAATTGGCGAAGTTAGCCAATTCCGATGATTCGCCTATTCTCGGACCGAAATAGAATTTTAGAGTTGTTTCAGGCGATGTTTCGATAATTTTATTCACATCTTCAATTAACTTAAATTTATGATCCCAATTATTAAAGATCACGACATCAGCCGAATCGAATTGATACTTTTCAGATAGATATTTATAATCGACATTTGTGAATCCCCAGGTAGAAAGTGCTTTTTTAAAAAAAGAAAGATCACTCCCTTCCGGTGAAACAATCAGAATTTTTTTCTTTGTTTTTAATTTGATATCCTTTTCTTTTCGTGTGATCATATCGATGAGAATATGCCTATTGTCATGAAGTTCACATTGAAATAATTCTATAAGATTATGTTTTATAATTTTCCCTATAGATAGATATAAACTGATAATGGCTACAATCGCGCCTAAAGAAAAAGAACCAAACAATGAGTACCAATAATTGTTTCTATATTCTTTTTCAAATCGAATGAATTCTTTCTCGTTACTGCTTTTTAGTTCTTCCTTTTTATTTTCAAAACCTTTCTGTAAGTTATCCCAGCTTTTTTCGATCCTCTCCAGACGCTGGCTGATACTGTCGATGCGGTGATTAAGATTATCAGCATCTGCTCCGAAAACCGGATGAATTTGCGTGAATATAAAAACGGATATAAATATCAAAGTATTTTTCATTGTACCTCCATAAAACAGACAATTAAAAGTTAGGCAGCCGGAATTTATTTCGCACGATTTTGTCTAGTAAATTTATTCAATAATTTTTTTATTTCATGGTCACTTTTCTGCTTATATCCAGCACTCTTTCCCTGCCAATTTTTTTTCCATATGTCCCGGGTGTCTGTTTTTTTGGTATTTATAACTTTTTTATCCGTAGCAGTTGTCTTGCCTCGTGATTGTGGTATCGAATGCTTCAAAACAGCCTTTCCCACCAATACAGTTTTACGTGGTTCGATCACTTGCCCATTATACTTATTCACTTCGATACCGAACCGGCCATACCCAATCGAAGTTTTTCCGCCTAACCCGATCCGTTCAAAAGCGGTTGCAAACATCTCGATGACATTATCCCGGTCCTTTTCATTGAAAGTTCTTTCAGGAAGATTGCGTTTCAAGTCTTTCGGTTCCGAAAGCGGTAATACAAAAGCTCGAAAAACAAAACAGCATCCCGGTTCCACGGAAATGAACTTGATGGGATTCGGGTTTTCTGTTTCTATTGGCCCCGGATTGCCTTTCTTTTCTCCATGCGAATAATATGTCCGATAGTGCGGGTTCATAATATCGAGCTTCAATACTGGTAGTTCTTCGGGAAACGCATCGAGAAAAACAAGCTGGCCCCGCACGCTCTCTTCGCCATCTTTATCTTGCATGAAACCAAAATATTTCTGCAGCGTAGCGGCAGCATCATCGACATTCCATTCATGGCCGTTCTGATCCTTCTTGAAAACTCCTTTTGATATAATCCCCTTTTTTACATTTTTGTCTTTTTCCGCAAGATTAAGGGCATGCGCAAGACGCATGACACCTTTTATTCCGGTAGCGGGAATATAGGGAATTCCGGTGTTCCGGTCGAGTATTAAACCGGTCTCATAGGGATGCCCTGCCCCGAGACCGCTGATAAAAGGTGACGTAAGTCTTGCGGTTATTTCTACTGAAAAGTAATTGTAATACTTCAGCACCTGTCGCTGCCGGTCATGAATAAAACCGAGATATTTACCAGCGGTCTTTATACAATTATTACCGTGGCATAATAAAGCCGTCACTCCGTCGACGGGTTTTTTAATTCCCTTCTTAATATCCCATTTACACATCCTCCTGAAATAAAGTGAGAAATTACCATTATCCCCATTTTCTAGGAGCATTTGCTGACCCTCGGTTATTGGTATGATCATCTCGGTTAGGCTTTCTTTTTCAGGATTTCTCGTCATGTTCTAGCTCCTCCTCCTTAAAAGCACGGGTATACCGTTTGAACCACTGCAGAAGAGCGAGCGTTTCGCACTGGGCAGCTATATATTTTCTTTGATCAATGGATGATAAGTTCATAAGAAATTCAAGATCATTATCGTTATCATTAATTTTCCCATCTTTGATCAGCCACTCATTAATAAATTCGAATGCCTCTTCGTACTTCTTCTCCCCTTTCGATAAAAGAAACGCCATGGTTTGCCCAAGACCATTACTCAGAATGGTTGCCGGGAGTCCCGTGAAGAAATTAGCGGTATTTTTAGGTACGTTATCAGGATAGGTGCTTTTTATCTTTTCAAGAACGAATTCCGCGCGACGCTGTTCTTTAGTCTGCATTGGATTTCCCCCCTTCAATCCAGTCGATCGCGAAAATCCCTCTGCCGAGCGTCTCGTCGCCGCCAACCTGCAGATGGCTATTCAACACATTTTTTTCAACATATTTCTTTATAATAGTTTCCTTTAAACAACCAGCTTCCCCCTGTTTCTCACGGGAATCACCCCACCCGACAACTGCATACATCACCGTATCGGTGGGAAGTTCCTCCTGGTAGCGCAACGATCTTTCTGTAGTGGTTCCGGTAGCCTGATCAATCTTTATCTGAGCATTGATTGCAGTACATTGAGCCACTCCATATTTGAATACGGAATCACTGACAATCAGAAGTTTATCGACATCATCGAAGAATACCTTAAAATTTTCGATATTGATTTTATTGAGGATCTCTACTTCCATATCTTCCAGAAGTACTTTTTGGTTCTTGTCAAAGCTCCCAGCTGCGGCAAGGGCTTTTTCTTCTGTTATCTCTTCTAACGTTGAAATGTCTTCTTCCTGTTTACCACAAAAATTGAAATCTTTATTGAGTCGCCGCAATACCGCCGGGCAGGTTATCCAGACAAAAGGAGCAACATCGGAACGCATCGGAAAAGCGAGAATCTTCGCATCGGAAATCGTCATCGCACCGGCATATTCGGATTTTTCCGAACCGAATACTAATTCGGTAAGTTGTTTACATTGTTTATCTTTGTCCTTGTAGTCTTCTGAAGGTATCCGATCTTTAAACCGATCGAAGTGCGCTCGCATCGCTCCTTTCATTCCCGAAGCGTTGATGACGGGCCAATTGGTATGCCGTTCACGCTCTATCGGCAAATCGACCGGACCCAGCGCCGCGCCGCTTCCGGCATGACAAGGGGTAATCGCATACATGCGCATGAATGAAAATGATTGTTTCATGGAAGAACTCCCTTTCACTGTACCAAAGGTATGAGTTGGTTGTTGATATTCCTGGTGAAGACCGCTCCGGCGGGAACGGTGGTGACGGTCGGTTTGTGAAATCCGGCCGCAAGATCCCATCCCGCATACATACGAGGTTTTCCGGAGCAGAATAGACTTTCTTTATTGTCATCATTCAATTCCACGGCGGCAAGCGAACAGTACAATTCGGCTTCCTGCGCGCTCGGCTGAAACGGCGCGTCGATCTTTTTATAGGCAATCATCCGTTTTTCACCGCCAAAAATGAAATGGCCACTCTGTGCAAGACCAATATCATTGCTGATACCGATAACGATTGTTACTCCTTCCCGAAGACGGACATGTACTGCGGAATACAGCTTACCCGTCTGGGCCTTACGGGTGGGTTGATTGGTCTTTTCTTCCAGCATCGAAATGCCGGTTCTGTTTTCAGTCGAATAAAGTTCACCGGATGTAAGAATATCATCAGGTGCAATTTCCCCCGGTTCCCGTTGCAGAATGTCATATTTTATCCAGCACCCTGTCAGGCTTATCGCTTCGTAGTCTACCGGTACCAGGGACAGAGGAGTCGCGGAGGCTTTGATGTCGAGTCCCAATGATTCCGGATTCAATGGCTTACCCGGTTTAATCCTCAATCCGATATAATCCGAACTGTCTGACAGTTCCTTTTCGGTATCGACAAACCAGCTTGCCGGTGCAGGCGCATAAAAGTTCTCTGCTTTTTTCATCAGAAATGCGGAAATGATAAATGGCGGATCTTCTCCGCATTTTCCGATATGGGCATGAATATGATCAGTGCACCGATTGTGTTTATAGTCATTAAAATTGACTGAATTTTGCATCAATACCGCCGTACGCAGTGCACCGCAAACAACACTGTTCGGGGGTGGAAAAAGCGACACTGCGGCAAGCTGTCCCGCCTGCATCGGTTCTGATCCTCTGAAAAAAAGGGTATCGAGCGGAGTGATTTCCAGCCAGCAATTCATAATGCATCCTCCTTTTTCCGTGCAAGAAAGGCGGCAATTATTGCAGCTTCCGGGTTGAACTCAAGTCGCTTTTCGGACGACACTTCCCGTATACATAAGCCAGCGAGCAGTCGCGACAATCGTTCAATTTCATCGTTACCTAAACTGCTTTTTCCGGAATGTTCCACTTCATATTTGAAGAGTCGTAGTACATCATCGGTATGACTCTTCAAATCAGCACCGGCGACAACCCTGACGGCATTTTCCAGGGCCGCTATCCGGTAGAGCAAGCCCGTGCCGATAATGTCATCGGCAACGTTCGTACTTAACGTGGTAAATGATTCGTAAAGCGATTCTTCTGAGTTGGCAAAATCGTTTTTTTCATCCCATTTGAACCATACATCGCGATCGCCTCCGGATCGCTTTTTAAGTCTGATTGCAAGTGCATCACGCCCCGCTCTTTTTTTTGCAATATTCTCAAGTACCTCGCGACCGTCACGCAACACTTCTCTGAGTGGTTCCTTATGGTGTGCAATAATAATCGCCCCCGAAATGGAAATCCCCTCCGTTTTTCCCAGATGCATGCCGATCCTTCCGACTCCTTGGAAATCTTTTTCATTCAACTCTTCAGCACCGTTTTTTCCATAAGCGACAAAACCATACTGGTATATTTTTCTGATTCTATCGGCAGCGTCCAAAACAGTATCAAGAGGAAGAACCGCACAAATGTCATCGCCACCGGCATAAATCAACCGGCCCTTTCTTCGTTTGATTTCCGGTGCAACGCCATGTCGGGCGAAACTGTTCAGGCTTTCGGAAATCATCGCATGGAGTGCCGGATTGATAGTCCGTTTTTTATCAAGAAATTGCCGGATTGGAGTATTTTCACAAAACGATGGATTCATGAAGCGTTCCGATAGCTTCTGATGCAGCACCGTATTCCATGTCGCGCTGATTGATTTTCCGTTGATCAAATCTCCCATTCTATCACCATCCATAAACAGCACGGCATAGTACTTGTCACGATTGTTCATTCGAATCCCATTATTTTTTGCTTTTGTTTTAATGATTTTCACCAGTTCACAGGATTCGCCATCGTCATCAACGGCATCATGAAGTTGCTCAATGAACAATCGTTTTTGTTTGGTATCGTTGAATAAACCTTTTTTATCAACTTTTTCGACATATCTCCTGGTCGCAAGCTCGGTGGTCGATTCAAATTGACTCGGTATCTTTGAATACGTTTCCGAGGAGTTCATTTTTTCCCTTCAACGCCCATGGCAGGAACCGTTTGATCGAGCAGATCGCACATAAGCGTTCATTCTCTTTTAAATTGATTCCCACGTCTTCTCGTGTTCGTATTTTCTCCCAGAATGTTTTAATAGCCATTGTATATTCGTATGCAGTACTCTCACCGGTACGTGTAAAATCATGCAATACCTCATGTTCACCGCAGAGTGGACATTTTTCTCCCTCCTGCGGTTTACGCAGTCGATGCGGCTGCAATTTCGTTGCGGTGAGAACGTTCCGGAGCAGCGAATGAGTCGCTCCATATAATCTGGCCGTTCTTCTGCCGGTACTCCGGTATATTTCGCTGAATGTCGCGACAGTTTCCTTTTCATGCTCCCATTTTTTTTTGTTGAGTATATTTTCGAGTGATGCGGCATCATCCAGTCCGGCGATTCGTGAAGCGGCATATTCGAATTGCCAGTAATCCGAAATCTGATGGCTGAACAAATTATAAAATTTTCCCCCGTAAGAACTGCCGTTTGAAAGATATCCGGATACAAACTTTGCGATACGTTTCCATTCCCACTGTATTTCGGTTTGGATTTTTACAAGTAATTCTTCAGCCTCGTCCGTTGCACAGAGAAACACGAATTTATTCGAGAATGATGCAATGGTGGCATCAAGGGTTTCCATTTCCTTTTCAGAAAGTTTGACTAGCACTTCGTTTG
>CAZGVZ010000038.1:10747-14141 GCA_964529145.1 uncultured Fibrobacteraceae bacterium
ATTCACCAAATCCCTTAAAAAAGGCTCAAACCCGTATTCATCAGCCAGCCATTGCTCAACAAGCGATTGGTCGTGAAGCGACGGATAAACGATGTGATCAGGGCCACGTTCCCGGCAGATATACCGGATTCCGATGAATGCAAGATAGGAAAGTAAGACCGATGCGACCCAGTGGTCACGCAGTTTCCGCGCTCGGGCTATAAATGACTGTACCGGATTAATCGCGAAGACCGCCAGAGAAACTTTCCCGTCTTTGTCTCTGGCGATCGATGAACCTATTGCCGATGTCAATGCACAATGGTGCCAGATCGTATGATCGGGCATACGGGTATCGGCCGGAAGCATCTCCCATAATCCGCCAAGTCCACAAATGTTTTTTACACGCAATTGTTTTTTCAAGGTGAAAAAGAGATAAAAGAATACTGTCTTTGCCCACTTTTCAGGATCAGAAGAACGATCAACCCTGGTGAAAACCGGCGATCCTGATCCAATGTCCTGTTTCAATAATTCAATTACTCCGTTCAGAATATCCGCAGCGGTAATACCTTCCGGTATTTTCAACGGTAAGGTTTTACCGTCCAACGGGTGGGTCAGGTACGGATATTCGAGGAAATCGATTGCGCCATTTTTATCTTCATACTTCGAATACCCAGGAAGGGCCGCACGAGTAAGGGAGGAAGCGATCAAATCAGCGCAAATGTAGCTTTTTTTTCCTACTATACGCTGGTGTAAAAGATTGACGATCTTTTGTGCATTGAATTCATGATGCCTGATATCGAACGGCTTTGTGACCGGATCATGCAGATAGAGCGACAGTTTATATTGCCAATATTTTTCATGCATTACGGTATCCTCCGCAGCAGCTTGTTGCCTTGTTCGTCGGTATAGGAATCGAAAAATTCATGAACTTTTTTCCAAAGCTCAAGTTCTCCAGGAAGCTCCTTTGGCCAATTATATGGCAGTTTGTGCGGAACATGAAGAATCCTTCCGGCCAGTTTGTTCTGCTCGTTTTGCTTGACCATCAATCGGATCTGGGAAGGCATCCGGTCCCATCCGAATACTTTATTATGATGTGTTATCGGGTATCCAAGGAAATGGCGTGTATCCGGTTTTGTACTATCGCCTTGTGAAAAGGGGAACTTCAGACGCATCTCTTTATAAATTTCGGCGAGAAGGCCTAGTAATGATTCGTAACTATCACCGGGTTCAGTCTCCCAAAGTAATAAGCCTTTGCTATCAGCCCCCAGTGTATGCGGATATTTTGTTCGGTCAATCGCTTTGGATAGATCAACTTTCGGAAGGTCAGCAATAGGCTTCGGCATAAAATCTTTATCTTGTAACGACAAAGAACCCCATCCGTTACGTGATCTTCCTCCAATAGTACCAAAATGATGAATCAATGAGAGCGTCATCTGAATCTCATCGCGATCGACAGAAACGAACCGTAATTCACAATCAAGCCTGCTTCCCGGCGGAAAATAGGTTCTTCTTTTCAAACCATATCCCAGATACAGGTCCTTCTCTATGCATTTTATGTTGACTTCGGCATGTTTAATCGATCCTAAATTTATTTTGCTATTGGATAACGGCACATCCTGTTCACTTTTTACGCTAATTCGTACGCTGCTTGCATGAGACGAACCATCATCAGCAGCTAACCCGAACAATCGGTTTTCTTTCCGGGCCAGTTCACTGCCGTTTGTTTCATCATTCGCCACACGCCACCATTGCCGTAATAAATTCTTGAATGGAGCGGTACGTATTTCGGCATTCTGGTCAGCTCCACCTAAATATGCCGGCGTTAAAAATTCAAAGGTCAGATTAATTTTTTCCTGCTTGTAGAATCTGGTGATTATCATGTAACCCCCATGTTAATGTTCCATTTACAATGCACCTGAGGAACTATGCCTATTTCTCAGTATTAGCCAATAAACGATAGCCATTCTCCCCTCCCCCCACCCGGAACACCCCCTGCCCGAACACCGTATTTTTTCCCACGCCCAAAACCTCTCCCGCCCTGAGCAGCGGTAGTACGGTTCCGATATCTCCGTGCAGTTTCACGCTGCCCACGAGGCCCGAGTAGTCGATACGTTGCTGCTGGCGGGTGCTGACGCGCTGCTGACGTAAGGGCCGCATGTCGGTTTCGCACGTCATGGCATCGGCTGCGGCGAGGTACGGGGCGGGATCGACTTCGAGATCGCGGTCGAGGCCGTAAAACGCGTTGCAGTTGGTGATTCGCCGCAGCAGCGTGGTGAAGAAGGCCCTGGTATCGAAATACGATATGATTTTCCCCTCCTTGCGGAGCACCAATGGCGAAACGAAGCGGAGGGTAACTGTCCCGGTGTGTCGCTCACCCGGCGAAATCGACAGAATCAATGGTCCGACACGGAGAGGGCCGTTGTCATTGCCGGATGCATAAATTTTTTCACCATCCCAGGTGGTCACGCTTTGCACCATGAACGGGATTTGGTGTTTTCCCAATCCATTTTTTCCCAGTTCGATGAATGTCAAAACGAAAAAAGGCAGCATTTCGACGGCGTTTCCGATGAGAAGCAGCTCGACAATGACCCTGTCGCCTTCCTGCCGGGGCCTGATCGCGAAGGGGCGGGGAATGGAAACGTATCGCTTCAGCCGGGTCGCGTCATCGCCCGGGGCGGTTTCGAAGAGAAACGGATAGGCGCAGTTGCATTTCAGGATGCAGCCGTCGCACGATTTTCGTCCGAGGCCGCAGACGAGGCGTTTGAGAGTGTACCCGAAACCGCCGCGGATGGTGGATGCAGGAAACGAGGAGACCGACGCGGTCGACTTCAGCTCAAGTGTCATGGTCAGGGTGCGGCAGGGAATGCGGATTGCTTCTGGATTCATGCGGTTACCGGGCTCAAGCTTCAGTGTTCGCTCTCTTCAGGTCTTCAGGCTACGAAACCCCCGGTCTGGAGTCAAGGCGTACTCTCGAATACGGAGCGTTCCCCTGGGTTCCGGCGGGTCTTGCCCGTTTCAGGAAAATGATTAACAAAGACCATTGACCGCGGCGATGATGTTCGGCATCGCTCATCGATACGGTGTGTTCAAACGATGCGGCGGGCGTACCCGGGAATCGGGGACGCCGTCAGACGATAATATATGGTTTCGCGTTTGTTTTTCCAAATACAATGGAAAAAAAGTGATATTTGTCGAATCAGGGGATCGGGAGAGGACCGGTGATTTACGGGAATGTCAATGCTCCGACCATAAAGGGCTCGATAGAGTTCGTGGGTTTTCCGGTACCCTGGCCTTCAGCCCGGGCTGGTATGTTTCGTGCTTTCAGTGCTTGTCGTGTGGTAATGGTGCAGGAGAACCTGATTTTTAATCGGGTGGGGCGCCACCCGAACCCCGCCCAGGGGGGCCAGCAGCTGCC
>CAZGVZ010000039.1:0-1020 GCA_964529145.1 uncultured Fibrobacteraceae bacterium
CGAGGCGCTCATCCTGCCCACCGTCTCGTTGGTGCGGGGATTGCGCAGATCGTACTCCTCGTTTCTTTTCAGGGCTTCCATGAATTCATTGGTGATACCCACGGACAGATTGAAATTGGCCAGAAAACCGTCCTTGGATTTCATTTCGATGAATTCCAGAATTTCCGGATGAGTACAGTTGAGAATTCCCATGTTGGCGCCCCGTCGGGTGCCTCCCTGTTTGACCGTTTCGGTGGCGATATCGAACACGCGCATGAAGGAAAGCGGTCCGCTCGACACGCCTTTGGTGGATTTGACCCTGTCGTTTTTCGGTCTGATATGGGAAAAGGAGAAACCGGTGCCGCCGCCGCTCTTGTGAATGAGCGCGGTATTCTTGACAGACGTGAAAATGTCGTCCATCGAATCACCGACCGGCAGCACAAAGCAGGCGCTGAGTTGTTGCAGCTCCCGCCCCGCATTCATCAGAGTCGGTGAATTCGGGAGAAAATCGAGATCGGTCATTAGATTATAGAATTTCTCGGTCCACTGCCCGGGATTTCCGTCCCCGTTGAACCTGCTCTCGGCCGATGCGATATTCTCGGCGACACGGTAAAAGAGGTCCTCCGGAGTTTCGACTACGGTTCCGGATTCATCCCGCTTGAGGTACCTTTTTTCCAGTACCGTCCGTGCATTTTCGGATAACTGTGCCTTTTTCCTGACCAACCGATCTTTCAGCGAAATCGCCGTTTCGGGCAGTTCCACCATCCCCTCGTCTGATAAAACTGCCGCGGATACCGGTTTGATCTCTGCCCTCGCCTTGGCAACCATGTGTTACGCTCCCCTTCCTGCGCTTTCCAATGATGGCGTGTTACTTGTCATATGATATTAAATTTCGGTTCACGATGAGTGCAATAAATATAGGCATGGTGAAAAAGCGAGTCAAGATTTTATTTCCATATCACCACAAGATTTTGTGGGGGGTGCAGTTATTTGCCCCACATCTTGTGTGACGGTGGTTGAGGCAATCACGATAATTTCCGT
>CAZGVZ010000039.1:1030-7253 GCA_964529145.1 uncultured Fibrobacteraceae bacterium
AGGCCTCCTGATGAGAGACTTTGGAGAAATGGATGGAGAGCAGACGAAGGCATCCGCGGGAGGGAGAGCGGCCGGGTTGACGGAATCACCCTCTTTTCTCCTGTCGAGGGCTGTCCGGAATGGTGCGAATCCGGCCGAACGTGTATTATTTTTAAACGACCCACGGAACAACAACGTCAGGAATCCATTGCGAAAAAACAGCTTTGACTTTTATGCGGCGGCTTCAATCCTTTTCGCCATTGCCCTGCTGTCTTCATCCTCCGGTATGTCGAGAAGTGATGCCGTACTGAACGGGATCGAAAAACTGGTCGAACAGGGCTCGGTGCTGCTCAACGACGAGGAGGGAAATACCCTCGTTTCGATCGATGCCGACCGGCCCTTAGTACCGGCCTCCATCATCAAGATTCTTACAGCTTCCATTGCGCTCGACATTCTCGGATCCGATTTCCGGTTCAAGACCGAATGCTTTCTCGACAGCGACGGGAATCTCACGATACGTGGATATGGCGATCCCTATTTCATCTCGGATGAAATCCGCCTGTTTGCGCGGCAGCTCAAGGAAAAGAGGATTTACAGCCTGAACAGGATCTCACTCGAACACTCCTTTTTTTCGAATGACTGCACGATTCCCGGTATTTCCGAAACGAACAATCCATACGATGCGCTCAACGGCGCGCTCGTTGTCAATTTCAACACGATCAATATCGGCAAGGATGCGGCGGGCAAAGTCTTTTCCGCAGAAAAGGAGACACCTCTCACGCCGCTTGCAGCGATGAAAGCCCGTGCGATCGCCCCGGGGACAAAAGCGTTGCGCATCAATCTCTCCGCGGAAAGAAGTGACTGCAACGATTACGCCGGCGATCTGCTGCTGACGATCTTCCGGGAACAGGGCATAACGGTGGCCGACAGCATCATAGGGATCTCCCCGGGCGTCACCGGGGGGGAACCGTTCCTGACATACACCAATTCGCGTACTCTCCCCGATGTGCTCCGGGGCCTTCTTCAGTTTTCCAACAACTTCATCGCCAATCAGATCTTTCTGGTGATCGGTGCCATGGAATCGGACGAACCCGCATCCATGCAGAAAAGCAGGATGGTGTTCGAGCGTTATATCCGCCGGGAACTGAAAATCCCCGAATCAGGACTGGTCATGGTGGAAGGATCGGGGATCTCGCGTGAAAACAGGGTGACAGGCAGGGTCATGATGTCGATTCTTGAACGGTTCAAACCTCAGGCCGGCCTTTTGACGCCCAAAAACGGCCACCCGGTCAAATCCGGCACCCTTAAGAATGTCAGCAACTACGCGGGCTATATCAAAACCGAAAGGGGATTGAGGTCGTTCGTCATCATGCTCAATCAGGAAAAGAACTACCGCGATTCCATAATGAAGCTTCTAGAAAAGTACCCCTGAGCCTCACACCACGTGAGGACAGGACCCAACAGGAGTGTAACCACAGCACTCATCGCGCTCGGGAAAAAGTTCCTCCCGAACTATCCCTCCATAGGTCTCGCTTATATAGTGTCATCATCGTCCAGACGCTTCAAAAACGATCTTCTTCGCATCCAGGCGATCAGCATGAAAGATGCGCCCGCGATCCCCACGATAAGGAGCCCGAGGAAAAAAAGCAGGACCCCCGAACCTTTCTTCTTCGGTTTCTGTTCGGCATTCGAAGCTTTGACTTCCTTGTTGCCGCTGTCCGCGACCGAGAAAGTCGCTGCCGTGGTATCCTTCACAGGGGCCGCGGAAACCGATTCGCTTCCGGTTTGCGAATAGACTACAGAGATCCGGTCCACTCCCTGAACGGTTATGGGCTTCTCCGTTCCGGACGTGTTCTTGTTCCATTTGTGGTCGAAAAGAGTCTTGGAACCCAGTTTGATACGAAACGGGGAAAAAACCGAATTGGAGAACTCGTAGAAACTGTCCCACAGATCGATTTTCGCGGTTACCGCTCCTACGAAACGATCGCCGCTTTTCAGGATCGGCCTCGACCAGACAAGATAGTACCTGCCCCGGTCGGTATCTTTGATGAGGTTCGTATACGCCTCTTTTTTTGTACTCACCTTGCGAAACCATCTCTCGCCGGAAGCATCCCGCATGGGCCGCTCCACCTTCTCACCCCGAATCACCTCGGAGATTACGACACCTTTGGAATTGGTACGTGTGAAGGTTTGGTACGCCATGTTCTTTCTCATTTCGCGGATAAACAGCCGCTCCGCAGGACGCAGATTTGTACTCCTCAGCGCTCCGGCATCAGCGATTCTCGCGAAATCCTCGTCGAGCCGCACATAGTAGCCGTTCAGGTCATCCTGAAGGGACGACTGATCGACTCCACGGCCGGGAACGGAAAAGAACAGGATCATACAGCACAGCACTGGTACGATACGAAGGACAGGTGGGTTCATCAGATGTCTCCTGAAGTATGAAGGAACAGCGTGTCTGATCCGGTTACTCGGAATATCGACCTATTTGAAAGAGCTTAACGCGAAACAGACCGGGGTTTTCAAGGCATTCCCCGGGTCAGGCACATGAAGAAAATGAAGTTCGATCTTGAATTAACCGTATAAACAATATACAATCGCCGCCTGTTTTTGTGTCGAACTTTTTCTGTGTGGTTCACCAGGGTCCGCCCGACTTCCTCCTCTGGGATCCCTCGTCCGCAGGACTACCCGGTATACCGTCACACCGTTTACAGAGAGCCGGACCCGATTCCGTTGCGCTCCATGTATTCACGTATTCGCCGGGCGTGCTCCCTGTCTTCATGATTCAGGTCCTTGAAGATCTTTTCGATGGTCGATTCGGCCTCACGGTCGACGAATCGCTGAAAGTGCACTTCCCCCGCGGTGTTCTCCAATGCGAACGCCGCGGTAAACGCCTCCATTCGGGAAATCGAACGCGAACGGGCCCGTTCGGTCAGGGAAACCACATAGGCGTTCGCCTTCTTGAGCTCGGAGAGGTCATCGTGGATCATCCGGCGGGGGAAAAGCCCCAGTGGTTCGAAATACTCCTTCCCGCTCCGGATCAGCGTTGCGTGGCCTATCTCCTCCGATGCCAGATCCGACCAAAACTCCCGGTCCTCGGGGAAATGCTCCGCGAAGAGCCGGTAAAGATCGCTCACGCTCAGTTCGAGGCGGATGGATTCATCGATGAGTTCGTTGAGTCCGCTATCCTGATTTTTTTCATTCTCCATGGCGCGTGGTCCCGTTCAATGAAGATATTTTTATGATTTTCCCGTGCTTTCAATATATCTTCGAGACCGTACGGGGAGGCGCTTTTTTTCCGTTCGTGCGGTAAATATGGCTTTCGAATACAGTTCCGGCGATTCTCGCTGAAACCTTCAAAGGGGAGAGCCGGGCGTCAAGAACGCCCATGATTCGGCGAACTCGACGCGAGCGGTCCTGTCGATATCGATCGGGAGCACCCGATGGTTCATTTACCGCGGCGGAACGGTTCGACTGCATGTCCCGGGCTTTCGCTCCTAAGGAAAAAACATCACCTTTCCCGTGAAACTCCTGACAGAGCCCTCACGCACCTCCATGATGCAGGGCGTCATTCCTGCCTTTACAGCAGAAGAAGGGAGAACCCACGACCCGAGGATATTACCCGCTTCGAAAAGGCACCTTCCTGATATGGTGAAAAGACGCACCGTGGCGGGCTCCGGTCCCGGTACATAGAGGTTCACACCACCCTTCCCGGTGTTGACCCGCAATGTTTTCGGATGGAAAACCGGCGATTTTTCCACTGTGCCCATCGCCGACGATGTGTCGATGGCAAGAATGATTTCCCTGTAGGAGGATTCGTCGTCTTTCACCTTTGCCCAGAACGTGGCTGTGAAGGGAAACCTGTTACCCGTGCCCGTAAGGGCTACCGAGAGTGTGCGGGTCTGGCCGCTTGCCACTGGATTCGAGAAATTGCCCAACTGGTATGAGGCCCCTTCGGAAACGGATGAGATACCGGTCTCGATAACGACCGATGTTTCACCCACGTTCCTGAGGTCTATCTGGAAAGTATGTGAAACCGGAGAGGCTTTTCCAGCCGCAAGAAACGTATTTACCTCACATCCGGCATAGATGCCGTACTGCGCTTCACTGAATTTCGCCTTCAGGGGAATGTCAAGATCCATGCAGCCGCCGCCTCCCGGATGCACGAGAGAAAACCGCAGAACGCTGTTGCATACACCCGCGTCCGGACTGGACAGCTGCACTTTGACCACGGCCTCTCCGCCGTTTTCCAGATCGAATTCCTGTGGAGACACCGAACTATGGTGGGCGAAGTTGACAACGCTCGCGCATATGGTCACCGGATCGGGCAGACCCAGAACCGCCGAAGGTCTCCGGTACAGCACATTGAGCTCATAGGAGAGCATCTCCCCGGCGAAACCGCTGTCCGCAGTGTCCGCGTTCGTCACCTTCAGGTCCAGCGCCCGTTTGGCATAGGTGTCTTCAAAAGGGAAAGAAGAGTATGAGTCCGTACTGTCCACGTCGAATACGTAAACCCGGAACAGGCTGTCATAGTAGACATCAACCGAGAATTTGTCCCAGCTTTCGTCATCTGAGAGCGTATAGCCGATCGTGAGGGAAGAATCGGAACCGGAATCGGCCCCTGTCTCCCTTCCATACTCGAAATGGGCCTCGGTTCCCGCTTTACGCCCCATCAAAAGGAGCTTCAACGAGGCGGATGTGCCCGCGGCCCAGCGAAAAAACGATTGCGACTCACAGGACCCGCTCCGGGTTTCGGTGCCTTTCACCGGGATATTTCCGGAAAAATTCCAGTTCTTGTCCAGCTTCGCAAGACGGCGACCCGACTCGATCAGGTCACGCCGCACCCTTCCAGTGAGGGGATCTATGGCATACTCGCTTCTGAGAATCGCCGAAGCCGCCGAATCGTTTTCGAGGGATTTCAGAAGATCGCCGATACGGGAGATCCGCAGCCTGCAGGAATCGTCCAGAAGGATATTGTGCTTTAAATAATAGGTGTAGCAGGAATCGTGCTTCCCGTCGAACGCACCGATGAGCGGGCGGCGGTAAAGTACCCGCTGGAGTTTCTGCGCCTGGTAAATGACGATGTCACCATGTCCAGGCCCGATACAGGAGGAAAGGGAGGCGTCCACCGATGTGCTGTACTCCTCGTTGACCGAAATGGTGCTCACGAAACTCTGGTACGTACTGCTGTTGAATTCGCCTTTTACGCTGAACTCCGCATCCCATCCCCCGACATCGAATGAAATCCCTACATCGACCCCTATGGTCGCCTCATACCCCACGAAAGCAGAGCCGCCCCACTGGAAATCATTCTTTACATTGAGTTTATTGGTGATGGTGTTCCCCTTGGCCAGTAACGACACGCTTCCGTCACCAGGGGGATCGTAGAGTATCTGGTGAACGATCATCGGTATAAGAACGGTATCCATGCACCCCACCTCTTCGACAGGCCCCCAGCCCATGTAATTTTTAAACACATCCGCGCCCGGCGCACTCTCGAAATGGGCGAAGTCCCCGCATAACAATTTCACTTCGGTGCCCACTCCCTGGAACAGTGAAACGTAGGATTCCCGGTCCGAAGCCGGAGACGGACCGCAACGGAGTTTCGACACACAGGAATCGCCCAGGAACAGAGACATGTAACGCAGATCGTCCTCACTAGTGAACTCTATCACCATGGGAACCCACACACCGGTGCGGAAAGAAAATGAATCGAGGGTGTCATAAAGGGTGGAGTCGTTATTGAAGTCGCGGGAAAGCAAAATCCTGCCCATCTCGTCGAGCCACACACGTCCTTCGTAGGTTCCACCGACTTCCGGATTGTAAGTGTAATAAAAAAGGGAAATTTTACCTATGTTCCGAAGCAGAAAATTGAAGGCGAACGTATGCTGTCCATCGCCGTTTTGGAACCGGTAAAGCTCGATGGACGGGGATAATTCTTCCTCAGCCGGAAATATTACCGCATATCCACCCGTTTCATCATCCGACTGCAGCCAGGGCGCACCCGGAGCGAAAGCTGTGGTGTCACTCAAATCCATTGTTTCCAAACCCCAGATTTCGAGATTCTCGGAAATACCCCTGCTTTTAATCGGTGTAACCAATGCTGACTTGCCGTCGGGATTGGGAACGATGCTGTCGATCCTGGAAAGCTGGTAAACGGCATAATTGGAAGGGGGAAAGTCTGCCGTGCAGATGTGGGCGGACAAAATCAGCGAAAGCGCAAGCGGGGCAGTGAGCTTTGTTC
>CAZGVZ010000039.1:7270-12477 GCA_964529145.1 uncultured Fibrobacteraceae bacterium
ACAGGAGCTCCAATGTGAAAGGCCGCTCCTGCAGATCTCGTCGAAAGCGAACGGTTCCGGTACACGACTCACCCTTTTTGACGTGCTCAGGGTCCGAATCCGGTGTAACCGGATAAGAGGTAATTTTATTAAAAAACAGCCGGGAAGGGAACCAATAATCGTGGCAAAACTGGCAAAACCGTTGTAATAGGCGTGTAATTAACCTTTTAGGGTGAAATGAAAGAGGGTTCAGACCTGAAGAAGGTGACGCTTGTCGCAATCCGGGAACTCATGATAGTCTCAGTGAACACATCAATCCTTCCAGTTTCCTGCGCAGATCCGCTCTTCCGCTGCATCGCTTCAAAACAAAATCACCGGTGGCGAGCACCTTTCCCCAGCGCGGGATCCGGGGGAACGAGCGCATATCAAGATATCTATCGAGTGTTCTGGTCCGTTCAAATCCATCTGGAGAGACTTCGATATGCCATAAACCCGACCGTCGTGCCAGCTCGAGCTTTGACTCACCCGTGCACTCTTCCCAGTAAGCCAACGACAAAGCCATCACTTCTCCGGCTGCCCTCCTGCGATTGAGGGGCTGGTTCAACAAGACACGCATCCGCTCCAGGGCCGTTGCGGTCGCATCGAGATCCTCCCGGAAGGCTTTGGGATCAACAGTTCCGCCACAGATGAAAGCCTTGTCGAGCCGTTCCAGGCGCAGTATGTTGCGATTGAGTTCCTCGAAAAAAAGAGCAGCGGTCTTCTCTCCCGGCATACTCTTGTCGTACGGATGAAAAATGTACATGGTCATACTTTCATCCTCCGGATTCAACCGTATCATCTCTAGGATACATAGCTCGCCTGAGCCGGTCCTCGCTTGAACCAGCTTGCGGCTTTCCGCGACTGTCCCGCACTGCATGCTCAGCGGTTCCGGGGGAAGATCCGCGGTTACGGGTTGCGCCAGAGTATCGACTGAAATCTCCCGGAGGCGCCCAGGTGCGGACCCGAAAAACCTGGAAGCCTGTTCATTCGCGAAAACGATCTTTCCTTCACGATCAGCCGTCATCACCGGGATCGAAACGCTGTCCAGCATTCCGCATAGACGTTGCTGGATGGTACGTAGATATTTCTCGAGACTCTCACCTCGTTTCACCTCCTCCCTGAGCCGCTCGGAGGCCCTCACAGACCGGGTGAATCTTCCGGCTATTATGAAGGACATGGCGGATATCAGCACCACCAGACCGGTGGGAAGGAGTAACATTCCCATAGGCTTTCCGGTGGTTGTAACGGCCCAGGCATCGATTCCTCCGGCAATGGATACGGCAAAAGTCCCGATCGCCATCGCCGGCGCGTCGGGGCGTCTCATCGCAAGCGCCCGCCCGGCGATATACATGCAATACATACAAAAAAAACCAGCCAGTATGATATAGGAACGGAGCAAAATCGCGAATGGGCGCTCCGGAAGAATCATTCCCGACAACGCGGCCGCGACACTCACCAATCCCAGGGCCATAGTGGCCCTTCCGGATACGTCCCGCGGCAGCAGCTCACGGATAAGAAAGCCTGCGGCGCCTATGGTAAAAGCCAGTGTCAACAGGTCAAGGCGAAGCAACAGGACGCCTTTGAGCCATGGTAAAAGACCGGATACCGGCAGACCGGAGGTGTTCGGAAGCAGCATATTGACACTGAATGAAAAACATACGGCAGACAGAAATCCGCCGGCACGCTCTGCAGGCCTTATCAGAAACAGTATGGCGTTCGAGATACCCGCGAAAAAGATCACTCCGGTCAGGAACAGGTAAAAAACGGTTCTCCAAAATTCGGGTTGCTTCGCTGCGAAGCCTGCCTGTGCGCACACGCTGACCCAGAAAACAGCACACACGAGAGATGCAACCTTCGGCGTAGTTCCGGCCGGACGCCGGGAACATGGCTTCAAAAGTGTCGATTTCCTTTCCAGTTCGCTTCCTGAGGCGGAAATCCCGGTTCCGCTCACGTCTATTCTGAGGTAGCCTGCCCCTTATCCCCGTTCGGAGCGGAAGATCAACAGGACAGAATCCGGTCCCCTATACACGCTTTAATTAACAAATCAATTGATACTATATTTGTTTTTTAACAAAATCATATTTATTTTCTTAAAAAACCGGAAAAAACATTCCAGCAACAATTTCCACGTTATCAGAAGAACATGGCCTCGAACATAAAACCTCTTTTCTTCTTGCCACTGGGGTTGATCTTTTTAGTACCGCTTATCATGCCGAACGAGAAATCCGATTTAAGCATTTTTCCTTCCTCAAATCATTATCCAATCAAACCTTTCACCGACTCCGAAGACAGTAGTGGGAATTCCACTTGTTTCATTTCTAACGATACATCCGGCTCGCTGATCGTGAATTATACCTTGCGTATGCATTCCATAACCAAAAGAGATCCTTATGCCGGTTTCTATTTCACATTAACCGAAAGAGACTCCTTTGTCGATGTCTCGTCATATGATTCAATCAGAATTCAACTGACCGCGAGAAGAACGAAGTCGTTCAAAATACAACTCAAGACCTTTATAGACAATTTTACCATATACAACGATTACAAAACCTATCGTATTGAAAATTGCGAAGTTATTGTCCGGCCTGATTCGACCGTGTATTCAAGATCGCTTGATAATGATTTCAAATTGGCTCCATGTACGTATCAATTGCCTATTATTGCCGGTTTGCCGGCAAGACCAAAATACTCGAAACTGTTCAGCATCGATATCCAGACCGGATCTTGCGCGATCAATTCAGACAGCGCAGGTGGAAATTTCATAGTAAAACAGATAACTTTCGTCAAAAGATCGCACAAAAAACGGGTCGCGTCCATCTGTTTTTGCTGCCTGTTTCTATATTATGTTGCGATCCTGCTGATTATTACATTCAGGCTTCCAGGGAAAAAAACAATATCCCGGGCCAAACCGGGTTTCAATGAAGAGACATGTACAAACCCTCAGGGTTGTTCAAACGATTCCTCCGAAAACCCGGCAACGCCTCACCTTGCGAGCACTGACAGTGTTCTGCAAGACAGAAATAAAGAATATATTAATAAGATCACCAATTGCATTAAGGAACATTTCGCTGATGACACCTTGACGACAGATAAGGTCTCGCAAATAACAGGGCTGAAAATACACAAAATTTCATCTCTGATAGAACTCGAATACAACAAGAAATTTCATCAGTATCTCCATGAAATCAGGATATCGGAAGCGAAAAAACTGCTCATCGAGACGAAATACAGCATCCAATCGGTAGCACTTAAAACCGGTTATAGTTCCACAAACCAGTTTGACAGGGTTTTCCATGAAATGGAACGAATGTCCCCGAAAGCGTTTCGTGAAAACCATATGAAGAATATCGATGAAGCAACAGATTAGTCCATCCTGATACATAGAATCCGTATCTCTTCTTTTTTCCATTTCAATATTTTTTGATTTTACACAAAAGAGTTAATACCGAATTCCACATGTGAATGGACCGGTGAAATTATCGTTGTCCATGCATTTCATAATGTTTATGTTATGCATTTGCAATTCTTTCCGATTTATTATCCTTCTTAGGGACCGCAGTCCATTCGTAATGAACGCCGCACTTCGGGAGGTTGATATGGAACTGGAATTATCCGACATTCTCGATTTGAACTGGCTACAGGCCACACTTGAAGTATATAGTAAAAAATTGAAGTCTTCCGGGATAGACGTAGCCTTTGCAATCTTGAATGAGGAAGCCAATCCCGTTGTCTACGAGACAAACTTCAACGATTTCTGTACCCAGATTCGAAAATCCAAAATTGGCGTTTGCCAATGTAATTTAAGCGATAAAACACTCATAAAGGCCGTAGCGGATAACTTTTATAAAAACAATAGAAGTGAACCCCTGTTTCATGTCTGCAAGTTAGGATTGATGGATTTCTGTGCTCCTATCATTATCAATAACGAAATCATCGCATATTTTTTTGGGGGCCAGATTAGGGTGGAAGAGGGTTTTGAATGCGATGGAAAAACGGTAAAAAGCCTGGATATTCCCAATCTTCAGGAATTGAAACAGAGGTTCAACGAGAGCTCCTTTACCTGCACTACATTCGAATATTTTGAATCTCTGGAGAGGTCATTCAAACAGATTAGAATCCTGAATAAAAAGAAGTTGTTACGTCTTAGACGAATGATCGAGATATTCGTCGAGGATTTGAACGCGTTTGTGTTTGAATGCCATGAATGCCATTATTGCAATCTATTCAACCAGTTTTTGAAAAAAACGACCGAGGTACGCAATATCGACGAACTGTTCAAACTGGTCGTAAACAAGTTACCGGGTATACTCAAGACAAAGTATTGCTCCATATTCATTGTCCAAAAAGGGACTCCGGATGAGGAAGACCGGCTGGTATTGTGGGAGACGAACTATCAGAATAATCGAGAGGTGAACTCCCCTCCGAACAAATTGGATGTGAAATCTTCATGTTACAAAAAAAATGAACAGAACAGACATCTCACTGCGTGGGTTTGGGCCAACGCCAGACCACTCCTGTTGGAAGATATAACAAACGATCAGGAGTTGAAAAGATATGGAATATCCCGATTATGCGGCAAATACAATGACAGCGACGAGCATAAAGGATTTCTGGCTGCACCTATCATCGGATACGACCAGAAAGTCATCGGTTTGATAAGGATGCCGCATAAAACAGGTGTCAATGGAAGGGAGATCAGGTTTACCAGGAGAGATTCCATCTTCCTTGAGTTCGTTGCACAGCATCTCGCCCCGATCATCGAAAGGCAGGAATTGATCGATCATCAGAAACAGACATCGAGTCTGGTCAATTGTGCACAGGATCTGGCTCGCATGACCTCGTACAAAGAAGTGATCGAATCTACAATCCACTCCGCCGTTCTGCTGTTCGGTGGAGGAACCGGTAAAAAATATTTTCTAAATAGATATACGCCGAGTGCGACATTATGGAAAATCGTCAAAACAGCTGGTGATCTCGGCATCAATGGTGACTGTGAAGGCCAGAAATTCCCGAACGATCGAGGCCTGACCAGTCGGATTCTAAGGGAAAAGAAACCGATTCTCCTGCATAATCTTGACGAAGCTATCACCGAAGGACATTATCTGGAAGCGGTTCCCGGCGGGGAATCGGCCATGGCTGCGCCATTGACACACAAGGACAAGATCTACGGAGTAATAGCGGTAGTGAGC
>CAZGVZ010000039.1:12487-14084 GCA_964529145.1 uncultured Fibrobacteraceae bacterium
AGAAATTCATTTTTTCGGATCATGACCTTGAAATGCTGAAACGTCTGGGGCAATTGAGCGGTGAAGCGATTGTGAGGACCAGATGGTTTTTCATAAAGGAACTGGTCAAACAGATCTGGAATTTCATACCGTTATTCCCGATTCATGTTCTTTGACCGGAATACCTTATGCCGGGTGCCGTGTCATTCCAGGATATGTTCCTCCGACCTCCGCGGGCCCGGAACTCGCGACGAGTTCCGGGTCGTAAACCCAACCTGGAACGGAAGATCACAAAGGTACCTTGAAGACGATTTTTTTCACTTCCGCAGGCCCGGCACCAGCGACAAGTCCCGGCATATACGTTCCTTATCTGCCGGGTGTCTGTCTCGCTGCCATGCAATCGGGTCGCCATGGTATCTGGATCGAAATAGACCTTGGTTACTGCAATTTTATCGAGCGACGGCTAGACGGAAATTCGCTCTTCAAATCCTGTTCATTCTTATGCGTCAAACCATCTAAGATGAAAATCAATGGTATGTTGTTCGATTTTTATGATAAGGTCAAGAATGAGTATTCATCCCTGGTTGCTTAGAAGAAGTCTGATTTCGACTGGTGGCCCAGGCTCAGGAGAACCACAACAATCCACGAATCCTGTCACTGTGATCAGTCCGGTGAAATCATGAGTGAATTCGAAATGATTCCGGGACCATGGCACCATATTCGCCGTGAGATTATCGCCGTTGCCGCGAAGATGTTTTTCCGCGATGCGCAGTTCTGTTCATCGACTTTATGACGGATAACCCTCATATCCGACATTTTTATTCTTTCTAATGTTATAACATTCAAGAAATCATTACCCCTTAATTGCAATATGTATCAAATGGGATTATATTGCCTTAATTGGACCTTTACGGGATCTAATTCGCGGACAGCGGCATATCGGAATGATATTTTACAGAATTTCGCTGACATCAATCTTTTATGAGTTACCTGTAGTTACCAATTTCATAAATCTTCGTACTTTTACGGGTAAGCTGGACAGAACAGGCGGAAAATATTGAGAATAAAAAACTTCTGGCTTTTAAACGGCTCATATATTTACTTAGGAGCTATTTTGAAGCAATTACCACAGGAGGTATATCAGTCATGTCAACCCACCGCCTCACATCCAACAGGAGAAAGAAATGCGTAAAATCCTCGTAATCTTCCTGTTTTACGCTGCTTGTGCCTTCTCAAACGACACTGACAGCTGTTTCAATCTTCTGGAATACGTACCGCCTGCGTTCAATTACCATAGTTTCGAATTGAAGCCGAGATTTTCTCTCAACGGAGATACACGAAACAGTGAAAACAGCAGCACGTTTGAAGTCACGGATGATCTGAATACCAATCGAACCCTCTTTGAAACGGTGAATCTCTCACAGAATTTCGGTATTGATGCAAACTATTCGTTTTACGGCTGGAAGGATCGCACAGAATGGGAATTGAGCGCCAGTTTGTCCGGACGCGGATATATAGATCATTCTCCGGAAAAAGAACGAATTGATGGTTACACTAAAAATCGGCTATATCCGGAATTCCCAACGACCATTTTCTATTCAAACCCCATTCTATAATG
>CAZGVZ010000040.1:0-5147 GCA_964529145.1 uncultured Fibrobacteraceae bacterium
TCGGTAAGAGAGGTCAATGTGATCCCTATGGGATTTTCAGCAAGGGGACCACGGCCTTCTTTCTACCTTGCATTTTCCGGCGTGAGGTACCTATTTTCACGCATGGTCATTTCCCGGTCTGGTAAGAAACAGAGAATTTCGGAGGAAAACCGGATTGAATCTCAAACCCTTCTTTCTGGAATTCATACCCGGACTCGAAAAACAAGATATCTATCAGTAGTCTGTTTGAAAAAAATTCATCCACATCACTACTGAGCCACCTTGACACTCGCTGCTGGTGCGCCGTTAATGATCGTTCGCCCGACAGATCACATCGACACCTGACACCTATGCACCGGACACATGGTACAGCGCGATAAGCCTTTTGCAACCTTTCAGAAAAGGATCATCCATGATTCGTGCGGCATTCTTCCTGTTCTTCGTTCAAGTCACAGTCCTTCGCGCCCAGGCGCCCGTCGGTGATTTCCGGCCTGACCGGATCGGCAACGTGTGGGAGTATTCGTGGCAGGTCGAACCCTACGCCAGAGAGGATCCTTTCGTGAAAGTCGGTGAGTCGCTTTACGTGAAGATCACCCTGGATGATTATGAGTTCGAGGGTAGCGATACGCTCCATATTTTCAACGTCTGGGAGAAGGGGATCGTCACCACCGTACAGGACGACGGTCCGGGGGTGAGAACCCCTGTGGAAAACCGTTACAACATTTCGTTGTACTTCAACTTTAACGTCGTAATGGTTGTCGAGGACATCTTCTACTCCATAATGCTCGAAAACGGCAGAGAGCCCATCACGATGCTGCATCCTCTGTACAGGAATCATACCATTTCCCTGGACAGCCTTGAAAAAATCCGGTTCGGGTCCGATTCCCTTTACCGTTATTCCAAAGCTTCACGGCAATATGTCCAGAATATCGGACTCGTGTTCGATTCCACCAGGACGTTCGGGAACGCGCTGCTGAAACTGGAACTTCTGTCGTTCAATGACAGGAGGTACGATTCGTCGGTCAGGCATTTCATTTCCGGCGGAGCCCGGCAGGTTCCTTACGGTACGTCGGGGAAAACCGCTTTCCGCAGGTACGTCGTGCTCGATGGAAACCTGGAGGCGGGTGGAATGTTTCTTTCGCCGCTCGGGAGGGTCGTCCGGGGAGGGCGGACCAGCCGCGCCGCGCTGGTGATAGGCGCCTGTAGATAAAGCATCGTGCCGAAAGCACCGGACATCGATTTACCACGAAGAGCACGAAGGACGCGAAGGGAAGAGTGAGCGGCTCACCAGTCCGCCTCCACGCTGTCGCCGCCTTTGAGTTGCATGCTGTTTTCAGTGTACTCGTGCACCTCGAATCTGTTGCCGTCGGGATCGGCGAGCCAGATCTGTCGGGTGAGGTCGCACCCGGTTTTAATCGGGGTGAAGGGTATCCGCAGGCCGGAGAGTTTCTCCACCAGTGCGTCGATCGACCGGGTTTCGAGGCAGAAATGGGTGATTCCGTTGTTGAATACTGGACCGGGATTCTTTTCTTCGAAGATCTCGATGAAGCTTCCCGGTGCGAACTCGAGATATGCCCCGAAATCCCTGCCGTTCCGGGTGAACCGGAATTTGACAGTGGATCCGAGTTTCGAGTAGAAATCGATTGATTTGCTCAAATCATTAGTATTTATGCATACGTGAGCTATACGTGTAAACATGGAGGCACCTCCTTCGGGTTTGTCGGTGATGAGTGCCGGTTCGTTTTCGTCCCTGTGCACTGGGATGACACCCTGCGATTGCCGGAAGGCATGGCTCACGGTCCGTCAGGTCACGTCTTCTCGAATGCGATACTCCTGACCTCTCTTCGATGCTCTTCCCACAACTGCCTGTACCGGGTGGTCAGGTCCCATTCGTCGATCCTTGCGTCAAGCGTCATGAATCGCGGTTCCCGACCTATGATGTCTGCCATGCATTCGAAAAACGAGGGTGCATCCGTGGCGAAATGAAAGCGTCCGCCCGGAACGAGCGCCTTATGGACCTCTTCAAGAAAAGTGCGCCGCAGCGCGTTGGCGCGCTCCTTGTGATAATCCTGCGGCGGATTGGGGAACAGATAATAAGCCGCGCTTACGGTGCAGGGCTCAAGCAGCGGCAGCATCACGCAGAAATCGCCGCGAATGAATCTGGCGTTGTCGAGCCCGTGTTCCGCCGCATCCCGCACCGCGCAGAAGAGCGGTTTCTGGGATTTGTCGATGCCGAGAAAGTTCACTGCTGGGTGCTGAAGGGCACGGCTGCATGCCAGCGTGCCGGTACCGCAGCCGAAATCGATTTCGAGCGGACGGTCGTTGCCGAACAGGCCGCGCGAGGTCAGGCGAGGAAATCGATGCGGTTCCAGGCGCAGGTCGCGGCCGTGCCAGTAATTTAGATATTTTGCGGCGGTCCGCTCGTCGGGCGGGGCCGCATGCATGCGGGTGGGGTGTCTTCCTCGGGCCATGGAGGGAGAATATACTTCCTGAGAGGAGGCGGACCTTGGAAGACAGGGGACAGGGGACAGAATACAGAATCCAGGAGACAGATGCGTAGAAATAGCACGGCATAAACCCGGGCTGGTATGCTTCGCGCGTTCAGCGCTTGTCGCTTATTATATGGTAATGGTGCGGGAGCACCGGTTGAATCGCGTGGGGCGCCACACGAACCCCGCCCAGGGGGGCCAGTAGCTGCCCCCCTGGACCCCGAGCCGCCGCTGCACGAACTCATTTCGCTGCGGCTGCGGGGAATTTTAAAACCTCAATCGACAATTAATTTGCGATGAGATGCGCAGCGGCAGCGAGCGGAACGGGTTTGTAGGCGCGAAGGGCATATCGATCCGGTGATACGCCGGAAGCGACTACGATCCCGTTATGCCGCTGTCCGCGAAGCAGATCGCGTAAAGGGGTCGTCCGATTAAGGTTATACTCGACCGGTCAAAGCACCGGTCTCAAACAGAAAAAATTCCTGCCCGCACCCTCCGCGAAAATTCGTGATGCGGTCCGGAAGAAGATCCCGGCCACTGCCGTGGCCGGGAGGATTGGAAGATGGAAAACCATGAGGTTTTCCGATACCCGGGTCTGCAGCCCCGGGCCGGTATGCTTCGCTTCTGCAACGCTTGTCGGATAATAGTGCTGCAAGTCTTCTGTCCTGCTGTCCTGTTATCCTGATAACTACCCCTCCGCTTCCCGCAGAATTGCCCTTTCGGAGCGCATCAGATATATTATACTTGATAAACATACTGAACAACACAATGACATCTCTTGTACGATCCCCGAAAGGAATCCTATGGATACCCATGATTACCGTTTCGAGACGCTCGCGATTCATGCGGGGCAGCAGGTCGATGCGACCATGTCGAGGGCCGTTCCGGTGTATCGCACCAGTTCCTATCTGTTCAGGAATACACGCCACGCGGCCGACCTTTTCGCGCTCAGGGAACCGGGGAATATCTATACCCGCATGATGAATCCGACCACGGAGGCGCTCGAAAGACGTGTGACGCTCTGCGAAGGGGGAGCCGCGTCGGTAGCCTCGGCATCCGGGACCTCGGCCATTTTCAGCGCAATCGCTACTCTTGCGGAGGCAGGCGACGAGATCGTTTCCGCGAGCAACCTCTACGGGGGAACCTACACCCAGTTCGATGTGATCCTCCGCAAACTCGGGATAGATGTCCGTTTCGTCGACAGCAGGGACACCCGTACTTTCGAACCGGCGATCACCCCGAAAACGCGTGCTCTCTACATTGAAACAATCGGGAATCCGGTTCTGGATTTCACGGATGTCGCGGCGGTCGCCGATATCGCCCATCGCCACGGACTGCCACTGATCGTAGACGGAACTTTCACCACACCTTACCTGCTGCGCACCATCGATCACGGAGCGGACATCGTGATCAATTCGCTTACCAAATGGATTGGAGGTCACGGAACTGCGATCGGGGGGATGATCACTGATGCGGGAAGATTCGACTGGGGAGGGGGGAACCACCCGCTGTTCACCGAACCGGATGAGAACTATCATGGGATTCGGTGGGCGAGCGATCTTTCCGGAGAGCTCGCTTCCGTAGCTTTCGCGGTCAGGGCACGCACAGTCGCGCTAAGGAACCTGGGTGCGGCGCTCTCTCCCGACAATGCATGGATTTTCCAGCAGGGCATCGAATCGCTGCCGGTGCGCATGGCGAAACATTGCGAGAACGCGATGGCAGTCGCCCGTTACCTCGCGTCGCACCAGAAGGTCGCCTGGGTGCGCTATCCAGGACTTCCCGGCGACCCCTCCCATACGCTTGCCGAGCAATACTTAAACAGGGGATTCGGCGGCATGGTGGTCTTCGGGGTCATGGGCGGGTATGACGCGGCGGTCAGGATCATCGATTCGATCCGGCTCTTTTCCCATCTGGCCAATGTGGGCGACGTGAGAAGCCTCATCCTGCACCCTTCGAGTACGTCCCATTCACAGCTCTCCGAAGCTCAGCAGGCGGCGGGCGGCCTCACACCAGATTTGATCAGGCTCTCCATAGGGCTCGAACATCCCGACGATCTGATCGGGGCGCTCGATGAAGCGCTCGCGATGACCTGAGCACACGACCATCTCGAACCTCAACCGGAATCAGGTGCATTCCCGTCGTTAAGGCAGGTGATCTCGACAAAACTGAATTCATCGTATTCCCGATAGTATTTTCCTCCATTGATTTCACCCGGCGCAGCGCCGGACAACCCGGTCTGCCCGGGTGGCCCGTTCCGCATGGTTGACCGGGCATCCATTTTCTACCACACCAGGGAGTTTCCGAGTATGAGGTACATTTCCGTTGTTGCCGCAGTCGTGAGCGTGTGCAGTGGTATAGTCAGCGCGGATATCGATGTGTCGGGCCTTGCCGCGGTCGAGTTGACGAAGAAACACACCGACCAGTCGAGTGGAACGATGGACGGGTCATGGATACGGGGGGAAGTCAAAGCCCGCGCCACGATGAACGGCGGCCTGAGCGTCATCCTGCACGGACGGGCGCAGCCGAACATGGGGGATTTCAAGGGAGCGCCCCTGCAGCCGCGCCAGGTCTATTTCAGCCAGAAAATATCGTCGCTGGAAATCGTCGGCGGCCGGTGGTACGAGGTATACGGCCCGGGATACAGCTATTTCGGAAGATATCTCTATGGAGTGGATTACA
>CAZGVZ010000040.1:5157-9988 GCA_964529145.1 uncultured Fibrobacteraceae bacterium
CTTCGGCCTGCCGGTGGGAACCGGCAACATGAATACCGACTACACGGTGCTTGACGGTCTGAAGCTCAAGGCGGATATCTCCGCGCTGCGGGGATCGTTCCAGGTAGCATTACTTCCCCAGGATTTCGGATTCAGCACGGCATACCTCTCGGCGATGTTCAGCGGCAATCCGGTCGAAGGATTGCGATTCAGCGTGGGAGGCAATTACGAAGCGCTTCAGTCCGATGACGGCATCTCGAACCATCGAGCGGCAGCCAACTGCGGATACACCCTGGTCAAGGAGATGAAACTGGAACTGTTCGGGGAAGCGGCGGTCACCGATTTCCAGGACTGGAACGATAACGTGTGGCTCCTTGTCGGGGCTTCGGTGAAGGCCGGGAAGGTGCTCGACAGAGTGCAGTTCGAGGTCCAGATCACCGATCCCGGGAAAGGGGATCCGGAAAACGACGGCAGCATAGGCTGGATGCTTCTTTTTCAGAAGAAACTAGGCAGTCTCACGTTCGATCTCAACGTGGGCGCGGATCCCAGAACACTGGGATCTACCGGACCCCGTGAGGTGGGCGCGATCCTGAGGACAACCGCGAAGTTCTGAATTTCCGGGTATCCGGCCCGGCAGGCGTCGCGCGTTCGATCTCCGCGGCGGCCGGACCGGCGATCAGCCGGAACACTCTTCGGTCGCGGTGAGCAGTTTCCGTGCGGCTTTGCGCGCCGCGGTGAGGGTTTCCCACACCGAGGCGCCTTCCACTCCCAGATCACCCAGTCCGTCCGCGTATCCACGGTATCTGCTTTCCGATACCCTGATCACTTTGATGTTGATGAGTCGGTCCATTCCTTGCCCCTCTTCGCGCGGGTAACAGGGTACGTACTATTGTCTATTAATAGTATATCCTCGACAATAGAGGAATTTCAAGAGTGAGGGAGCATTTTTTTGCATGGGGCTCACGTTTCCGGGGGGAGCTCGTCCGAAAAGCTTTGCATCGGAGAACCATCCCGCCTGAGCCTTGTCCCGCAAGGGGTCCGGAACCCGGCGCATACCGGCTTCCGGCGCGCTGAAGCGTCGAGAAAGGAAGGAACGGCAGGGTTTTGCATCAACATGCGCCCATGTGCCTGAGAAAATCGACATCATCGCGCCAGTGCGGGGACACTTTCACGTGACAGGTAATGCTCACCGGCACTCCGGTAAGCTTCGAGAGCCGCTTTCGGGCGCCCTGCCTGATTCGATCGATGACCTTCCCCTGTTTTCCTACGATGATGCCGCGCTGGCCGCGTGTCTCCACATGGACGGTGGCTACTATGAAATGGCGCTCCGCGGTCTCGCGGTACGATTCGATCTCTACGAACACCGCATGCGGAACCTCTTCGCCCGACACTTCGATGATTTCTTTACGTATGTATTCGGCCGCGATCTGCCGCAGCGTGGAATCGGTAAGGTCGTCCGGATCGAAGTAGCGAGGGCCCGGGCGAATGAAGGGGTCCACAGCCTCCAGGAAACGCGCTTTGGCATTTTTATCGCATGCGGAGAGCCGTACGGAATGAAGGGAAGAGAGTTCCGGAAATGCGCGATAGAATCCCATGACCGCCTCTTCTATCTTCTCTACGAGATCGATCTTGTTGAACACGAGCACTACCGGCACACCCGAGGTTTTCACCAGGTTTGCCGTTACGGTCTCCTCCGGGCCATACTCCCGTCGCGAAAGGTCGATCAGATAGCAGAGCAGATCGACCTCGTCGGCCGCGGCGGTGCGGGCCTGCTCCAGCATGTATTTGTTGATCGCATGCCTGCCGAGATGCACCCCTGGAGTGTCCACGAACACGAGTTGCATCGAATCAGTGGAATAAATGCCCCTCAGGGTGCTTCTGGTCGTCTGAGGCAGCGCGGAGACGATGCTTACCTCTTCACCGATGATGGTATTGAGCAGGGTCGATTTTCCGCTGTTCGGGCGGCCGATGAGGGCGATCATGGCGGAACGGAAGGGGACCTGGGCATGTTCCATATTGGTGAGAAGCTCCGGAGACGTGGTGCGCGGTCAGGAACCGGCCTGAGTAACGTTTGCTGTGAGTGAATCTTTTTCGTCCGCGCTCTTTGTTTTCCTGATGGATCGCAGGTATCTGCCTATCACTTCGGCGGCGAGATAACTCGAGTGCACCGTCCAGTACTCCCCGTGGACCGTGACCACGCCGAGCGCGATCCGTTCGTCGATGTCTTGAGGGTGCGCTGCATAGCCGACGAACCAGTCGATACGGCCGTATCCGTCCTTGTCGACCGATCCGGTTTTACCGCCGCTCAGGAAAGGATCGAACCACCGGGAGTTCCTGAGGGTTCTGAACTGTCTATGCGCGGTACCCCCGTTGACGACCGCATGCATCATCACCTGCAGTTCGCGCGCGGTCCGCTCTCCGATGGGGTGATCCCATGCGCGGTTCTTCCGTGTGAATATCCCGGCACCGGTGCGGAGGTCTATCACGCTGTCTACGAGGGTGGGAACCGGCATGGTTCCGTTCTCGACGACGGTAGCGGCCAGAAGCGCTCCGTGCAGGGGTGAAATAGTCGTGTGCTGGTTGAATCCCGAGGCGAGTTCGGCCAGTGCGAAAAGGGAGTCGGGCATCATAGCTGTCGATATATCGCAGATCAGTTCTCCGGGAATGGGCACGTTGAATCCGAATCTGGAGCTGAACGAGAGCAGCGAGGAGGCGCCCAAATCGTACATTCCGATCCGTGCGAACACCGCGTTTATGGAGCGCGCGTACGCCAGCGCGAAAGGAAGGTCTACGTACCAGTCGAGCACCGGAGCGATCTGCGCGCGATACAGCGTATGGCTGCGGCCCCGGTGTTCCACCACGCAGCGCGAATCGTAGCCGCAGAGTTCGATCGCCGCCGCTGCGGTGATCGTCTTGTAAACCGATGCGGCAGGAAACAGGCTTCGGAAGCAGAGATTGCCTCCCGGATCGGGCATGCTGTCGTGAACGTAGGAAACCAGCGAGAGAACCCGTCCGGTAACCGGATCGAGGGCGGCGAGTGCGCCGTACCGGGGATGGTACTGCGCCATCAGCTTCGAGGCATACCGTTGGAGGCTGGTATCGATGCTCGTATTAATCAGCAGGGAATCCTCCCCCGTGGAAACATACACCCTGTTCGTCCCATGACACGATGGGTTGCCCGAGACGATGCCTGCGATCCGGGCGTAGGTGAGTTTCTGTGCGACGGAGTCTCCTGCCGGATTTTCTTCAGCGGGTGCTTCGCGCGCGTTCACCGGGGTGAAGACCTGAATGCCTTTAATAAGCGAAGGGCTGTAACGAACGAATCCGAGCGTCAGGAGGGCCATGAGCACAAGGCGGATGCGGCCTTTTCGCGGGAATGGAGGAAAGCGGCGGAAACCGTATTTCCGCTGCATCCGGTGCATCATGGGAGAATCCGGGCTCATGGCGAAGATATTTGTTTTCCATGGTGGCGCAGGCCGGGGATCCGGAGATCCGGACAGTGTGAGCCCGGCGGAAAGACATCGCACAGGATCGCCGGACCTCCATGGACGCACCAGTCGAAAATCCGATGAAAAGAGGTGATTCGCATTCCCCGTCAGAACGATATCGCGGTATGGACGCTGATGTTGTTGTTGGGAACGAGCCGATCGTTCTCGTCCTGTCTGTATCCGTACCGGGCATCCCAGATCAGTGAGGCGCCGGCGGCAATCTCCACACCAAGACGATAACCGAAATACATGAAGGGCGTTTCCTCGAAAAAGCGGTCACCCTCGCTGCCGATACGGCTCTTGTAGAAATAGATCTCGGCCAGGTCGAGTTTGGGTATCTTGTCGAGGAGAAGGTCGCCAAGTGATCCGCACGCCTCGAAACGCTGGTCCTTGTTATCGTCCTGTTTCCCGATCATGTACTGATAGCTTCCTTCGATAAGCAATATATCCGCGATATTGAAACCGAGGCGGCCGAAAATGCCGTTGAGCGTATCGGAGACGAGCCGCTCTTCCTTGGTGCTGATCACCGGTTCCCTGATAAGCCGTTCGTCGAGGTAGTATGTTCCGAAATGGCCCGGTTGAAACCGCCCCCGGACGTGCCGGTACTCGACGCCGGCCCACAGCCGCCATACACTCAGGGAAACTCCAGGCGCGCCGATGCCCCATCCGTGCCTGCCGTCATCTCTCATACCTGCCTGACCGTAAAGGTCGAGATTGACGAGTTCGGTCGAAACCAGCGGAATGCCGACATCGCCGCCAATGATTCCGAAAGGATTCTCCGCACGGGCGGCATGCTCTTCGTGACGGTAGGTTTCGTAGTCGACCAGCGGATCGTTTTGCCGCCACGATTGAGTAATGATTTCCCGTGCGTAGGCGGAATCGGCTCCGAAATCATCAACCAGATCGTTGAACATCGTTACAGAAACCGGTTCTCTGAGTTTCCATTTTCTGGCGGGTGCGTACTGGTTCAGGTCGACCGCATACGATCCTCCGACCGAGATTCCCTGCAATAGAGGAATACCTGTGGTTTTCAACGGTTTGAACGCCAGGCGGGCGGCGACGAGGCCTCCGTCGACATCGAAATCCTTGAAATCCGCGACGAGCGTCTGGAAGGTAAGGCCCACGGGAGAGATATCGTTGAGGTCGAATTGAAGTCCGAGCAGTTTTTGATCCGGGTAGTGGAGCATGTTGGTGAAGCGATCGACCAGGAATCCGTAGCCAAGGGTTACGGTAGAGAGTCCTCCCAGTTTCACGAAGAGCGGGTCTCCCTCCTGCCCGAAACGGATATAACGGATTTTTCTGGAGAGCGCGTCGACCCAGTCGTCCCCGAAATTCCACCCCTTGTCCGTGAATTTCCCATCGTT
>CAZGVZ010000040.1:9998-10599 GCA_964529145.1 uncultured Fibrobacteraceae bacterium
GTCCATTGCTCGTCGCCCACCGTGACGGACCCGGCGCTTATCTCCCATTTCGGAGAGCTTGGAGGTGCGGGAGTCTTGTCGATCTTTCGCGCACTTTCGCTTTTTTTCCCTTGAGTACCCGAGTCACCCGTGCCGGCGGAATCTGAGGACGATTCCTTCTGCAGTTTCGGAGGGGAGCTTTCAGGCGGGTTGTCTGTTCCCTTGAGGGCCAGCTCCGCCCCGGACTTGGTGCCGGAAACTTCCGCAACAACCGGTTTTGCTGTCGAAAGTGAAATGAAAATGAACAGCGTTGCGCAGGTTAAAAACATTCTGTGTTTCATGTCCATCCTCCTTACGTGCTATGAAAAATGTCACCCCGGAACCCGTCCCTACAAGGCCCAGGCGGCGGGCGACCAGTGAACCCTCGATGCCGGGATAAGAGATTCGCGCAGCAGCGGGCAGATTCGTTCCGGATTGCAGAGAACTGCCTGATTCCACGATGATTCCGCTTACCGGCTCTGATTTAAAATACAACGAGTTCCGAAAATTTTCACGGGTATTCTGAAAAAACTCCGGCGCGCGGCGGAAGTCACCGGAAATTGATTGTTGGGCACCTCCATAT
>CAZGVZ010000040.1:10643-13743 GCA_964529145.1 uncultured Fibrobacteraceae bacterium
GCGTATGATAAGGTCATATCTCATTCGGACAATTAATCTCGATGAGATGCTGAGCGATACAGCGCAACAGCGCCGGATACCTCACGCCTATCGAAAAGGCTTCGTGTACAATAGAGAAGCTTCCGACAAAAAACGGCTGCATTGCCCCCAGGCTTCGTCGACCGACAGGGCCAGAAGGCTCCTTCTCGGATCGAAACCCCTTGGCAGGCGCCTGCTTCCGACGTTCGCCGCGGTCCAGACCGGAAATCCGGGCATCGGTTTGCGGATAATACAATGGCCGGGGCCGAACGGTCCGTTACGGCGTTCATCCGTCGGGCCGAACAGGGCGATTACAGGAGTGCCTGTCGCGGCAGCCAGATGCATTATGCCCGAGTCATTGCAAAGGCAAAGCGCGCACCCGTGGAGCATGGCCGACGTGATCCGGAGCTGCTGAGGGGCGACGATCCGGTGAGGCCGTTTCATCGCGGCCGCGACAGTCAGTTTGAGACCCTTTTCCTCCGGTCCTCCAAGGATCAGTGCGGTCGCTCCCAGTGCTTCGCCTATACGGTCGGCGAGCGCCCCGAACCGCTCGGGAGGCCACCGTTTGGCATCCATTCCGTGTTCCGCGCTCGATCCGGGATGAACGGCGAAAAACGGTTTTCCGTGTTCGGGAAGCAGGGCATGCGCACGCTGCATCTCCGCCGGGGAAAACAGGGTGGGGAACGAAATCCGTGGATCCTTGAGTTCCTTTTCGAGGAACAGCTCCGCGAGCGCGACGTTCTGGAAAACATCGTGCAGAGACGGATCGGTTTCCCGAAGGCGGGTATTAACGAAAGACAGGGAGGAGACGCCTTTGAAGCGATACCTGAACGCGTATCGCCGCGGTATACCCGCAAGAAATGGCAGCAGGTTGTACTGCCATGTGTTCGAGGGAAAGAAGCTCAGGCTGGCTGAATAGCGCTCCATCCGCAGGGTGCGGATGAAAGCGAAACTCTTTCGCGCACCCGGTTGCGCAGTGGGATCGATGCAGTGTACGGTATTCCAAAGCCGGTCTTTTCCGGCGAGATCGGTGATGGAGTTCCGCAATGCGAGCAGATGAAGCTCGGCATCGGGGAGCTCGGAGCGCAGGATGGCCCATGAGGGATAGCAGAGCAGGTAATTCCCGATTCCGATAGGACAGATGCAGAGCAGCTTCATCACTCGATCTTGTCGCGGATGAGATAAGTGTCTTTGGGAGCCATGTTGATGAGTATCTCGGCAAGAAACCCGAAAGAGAGGAACTGGATGCCCACTATTACGGCGCTGACCGAGAGCAGGGTAAGGGGCCGTATGTGCATCGAACCGGTGATCGCCCATTGTATTCCGAAATAGGCGAGCACAGATGAGCCGAGAAGTATAAGGCCGAATCCCAGAAGTCCGAAGAAATGCAGGGGGCTTCTGAGATATCGTTTCAGGAAGAGCAGGGTAAGCATGTCCATTACCCCGTTGAAAAATTTGCCGAATCCGTATTTCGAGCGGCCGAATTGACGGGGGTGGTGAGGAACGGGCAGTTCGGTGACTCTGAAGCCGTTCCAGTGTGCCAGCGTGGGAAGGTACCGGTGGCGGTCGCCGTAAATTTCGAGCGATTTGGCGGCTTCGGCCCTGTACGCCTTGAATCCGCAGTTGAAATCGTGCAGCTTTACACCTGAAAGGACGGAATTGACGATGTTCCAAAGCCTGGAAGGAATGGTGAAAGTGAGGGGATCGTATCGTTTCTTCTTCCATCCGCTCACGAGATCCCACCCTTCAGCGAGCTTTGCAAGCAGGGCGGGTATGGCCGAGGGATCGTCCTGCAGGTCGGCGTCCATCGTGACGATGATCTCGCCTCTCGCCTCCCTTATTCCAATGCTCAGCGCGGCCGATTTACCGTAATTGCGTGTAAAGCGAAAGATGCGTACCCGCTCGCCGTACGATTCCCGGAGCTCGCGGAGGGTCTCGAAGGAACGGTCGGTGCTTCCGTCATCGACGAAGACGATTTCCCAGCTGTGACCCTCACGGTTCAACACCGTGCCGATCGATTCCATCAGCGCGGGCAGGCTCTCGGATTCATTGAAAAGGGGGACAACGACTGAAATGCTGCTCAAGTGCGCTCCTTGGAGACTGTTTTGTCCAGGATGTAAAATAGTCCACCGAGAAAACTGGCGGCAAGGCCGATGAGCGATGCCAGAAATCCCATGATATAGGCTGCATCGGTCGGAAAACCCGCCAGGGAGAACAGTGTTCCTCCCGCGGCTTCCCTGACACCGAACGGAAGCGGAAGCGTCATCAGCATCGCGATGATAGGGACAAAGATGAAGAAGTAGTGAAAATTAGCGAACGTCAGGAGTCCGAGCGAGTGCGCGGCGAGCACGTGAACGCCTATCCTCAGGAGCTGAACCAGGGCGGAAAGTGAAGCGACCTGGAGCAGAACGTGGATATCCCGCGCTTCGATCAGCATTTCCATCGTGACCGCGCGAATATGGGATTTTCCCTTGACCGGGAGCCGTTCGAGCAGGGAGAAGAAGAAGCCTTGAAGGGTTTTGGACATCAGCAGCGCCATGATGCCGGCGAAAAGAAGGAACGCGGCGAAAAGGGCTATCGCCGCGGTTTCTATTCCTCCGCCCGAATACACGCCGCGCCGCAGCAGCAGTACGCTCCCGGCAACCGCGAAGCCGCACATGGCCCATAATCCGGCGAAACGATCCAGCACGGTTGCCGCGAAACCGGCTTTGCCCCTGCCGTCGCGTGCCTTGATGGAAGCGACCTTGAGCGCATCGCCGATGATGCCGCCCATTATGAAATTGTTGAAGAACATGCCGATGAAATAGAGCCTGCAGATTCGCCCGAACGGAAGAACGATCCCCCGGTTCGACAGTAGAATCCGCCATTGGACGACGCCAAGGAACGCACTGATCAGAAAAACGACCAGTGCAGCATATAGCCACAGGGGCGTCGCCGAAAGGATCGTTGCGGTTATGCTGCTCCAGCCAAGTTTGCGCACGAGCAGATAGATCACCGAAAGTGTGATCACGCCTTTCAGTAAGGTGAAAACCGCTTTTCTCAGACGCTGCACCATATCTCCGGAGTGTTGGCCGTGAAGCGG
>CAZGVZ010000040.1:13753-14053 GCA_964529145.1 uncultured Fibrobacteraceae bacterium
ACGTGGTAAAAATAGGTCTCGTTGACCGCATTATCAATTATCACAGGTTTCGCCGGACCGCTGCATCGGATACCGCGGTCTAAAGGTGAACCGCAGTGTATCGATAGCCTTCGCGGATGCGTCGGATTTATTTTCACCTATGTTGAGCTATTCTTTCTTTGTAGAGCCACAGCTAAAAAGGGCTGCGGAAGCACGAAGAAGTGTAACATCAAGCCAATAGAGTGTGGAGTGACGATGCCGCGGAATGGACTTTGCAGCCGCCTGCGGCAGAGACGGGTTTTTCAGTGTTACCTTGAGTGA
>CAZGVZ010000041.1:0-13086 GCA_964529145.1 uncultured Fibrobacteraceae bacterium
GTCGGTGGAGATGCCGATCTCGCACCCCATACCGTACTCTCCTCCGTCGGAAAAACGGGTGCTCGCGTTGACCATCACAGATGCGGAGTCGACCTGTTCGATGAATATGCCGGCTTCCTTTCCGGATTTGGTGACGATTGCGTCGGTGTGGTGCGAACCGTAGGTATTGATGTGATCGATCGCCTCCATGCAGTTCTTCACGACCCGCACCGCGCACCTGAGATCCAGGTATTCCGCGTACCAATCGCCGCTAGTCGCTCTCTTCACCTTCGGTGAAAGCTTCCGTGCGCCAGGATCGCCGAGAAGGGTGACTTTTTTTTCAAGCAGCGCGTCGATGATCGCCCGCTTTTTGCTTTCCGGCAGTTTTTTATCAAGCAGCAGTGTCTCCATGGAGTTACATACCGCCGGGCGCTGCACTTTGGCGTTCACCGCGATATCGATTGCCATCCCGATGTCCGCCGAGGCTGCCACATACACATGGCAGACACCCTTGTAATGCTTGATGACCGGAATGCGGGATTTTTCGACGACCATCCGGATAAGCTCTTCGCCTCCGCGCGGGATGACCAGATCCACGTATTCCTCCTTCTGCAGGAGCAATTCCACCGCCTGTCTGTCCACCGTCGGTACGATCTGCACCGCGTCCGAGGGGACTCCCGCCTCCTCGAGCGCCCTGCCGAAAAGTGCAACAAGCGCTCGATTTGAATGGAAAGCTTCACTGCCGCCCCGGAGTATCACGGCGTTCTGTGATTTGAGACAGATTGCCGCGGCGTCGACAGTGACGTTCGGGCGGGATTCGTATACGATTCCCACAACTCCTATCGGAACCCTCAGTTTGCTTATCACCAATCCGTTGGGCCGAGTGCGATGTTCGTATTCGGTTCCGACCGGAGAGGGAAGCGAGGCGACCTCTTTCAAACCTCCGATCATTGCGGCCAGGGTGTTGTCGGAGAGCGTGAGACGATCGATCATCGCAGCGGAAAGACCTTTTTTCCTGGCTTCCGCGATGTCCCGTCGATTCTCTTTCCGTAGGGCTTCGCTCTCCTGTTCGAGCAGACGAGCCATTGCGAGCAGGGATTTGTCTATCGGTTTGCGTGAAATACCCTGAAGCCGCAGCGATGTCTTCTTCGCCTTTCTGACGATTCGGTCTACGATAACGTTGAGATTGGATTGCATTGCATGTACTCCGCGAAAAAAGGTATCGTTACTTCGGTCATTGTGCCGCCGGACGGCCGTCAAGCTGCACGGTGTCTGTCATAGTACTACGAGGTTGTCCCTGTGGACCACCTCGTCGAACCGTTTGCTTCCTCCCAGCCTCCCGGTGATTTCGGAACTCCTGCAATTACGGATCAGCCGGATTTCGTCCGCGCTGTAGTTGACAAGCCCGCGGCCGATCAGTTCTCCGCCGGCGGATTTTATCTCGACGTTGTCGCCGGCCTTGAAAGCGCCCGTGACATCACGGATTCCCGCGGGAAGAAGACTTTTTCCTGTTTTCACAAGTGCCGTCATGGCCCCCTCGTCGATGACGAGTGTGCCGGCGGTCTGGCCGGTAAAGGCGATCCACCTGTGCCTGGAGGACATTTTCCTCGGCTGTGGAAAAAAGATCGTCGCGGAGACGGGATTGACCAGAACGTCCCTGAGCCGCTGGTCGAATCCGTCGCCGATCAAAGCGAAAATCCCGGCTCTGGTGACGATTTCGGCAGCCTTCAGCTTGGTGTTCATACCGCCGACGCTGATTTCCTTCCGTTGGTCGTCGGCCATGTTCCGCACCGCCGATGACATGGACGTCACCTCCGGGATATGCCGGGCCGAGGCATCGGTATGCGGATTGCGGTCGTAGAGACCCGGAACGTCGGTCAGGTTGACGAACAAATCCGCCTGGCAGAGCAGCGCGACCTGTGCGCCGAGCATGTCGTTGTTGCCGAACTGGATCTCCTCGATTCCGACCGAGTCGTTTTCATTGACGACAGGTATTGCTTTGCACCCGATCAGGTGAAAGAGCGTATTGCGCAGGTTGAGGTACCGTTTTTTGCTCCTCAGGTCATCCCAGGTAAGCAATACTTGACCAATCAGAATGCCGCGCGCCGAAAAGGCCCGTTCGTACACCTGCATCAGCCTGTGCTGGCCGATGCTGGCGCAGGTCTGCTGTGCGGGAATGGTCGCAGGGCGCCTGCTCAGGTTGAGTGCGGCCATGCCATGGGCAATCGCTCCCGACGAAACGATCACTATACGGCGGCCCGACGCGTGCAGGCACGCGAGGTCTTCGACAAGACCGGCAACCCTGTCTTCATGGCCCTGAGCGGTAAGAATACGGCTTCCGATCTTGACTACGATGGTCGATAGCCGGGGGAGCTCTTTTCGCAGCTGCATAGGGTGATGAAAATAACTCTTTTCCGGACTGAAGGCACGTTTTTTCGAGGTGCGGAGCTAAAGAATCCGTGGCTGGAAACACCGCCGAAACCGGGATCGCACGACTATCGCTTAGGACCCTGAACGCACTCCTTCTCCAGATAGAGAATGAAATTTTCGAGATCCCTGCTCTTCTTGTCCAGGGAATCGCGCACATGAATGCAGTTGCGCAAAGATTCGGTCAGCGCGTCGACATTGACGGTCGAGGCTGTTTTCGACTGCTGCGTAGGGGGGGGTTCCGCCTTGAGCTTCTCGTTGAGTTCGGTTATCCGGCTGGTGGCACCTTCGAAACCGCGATTGTAGGACTGCATCAGAGTGAGCATCTTGATCCAGGTATGGACCTCATCGAGGCGGAGGTCGTCGGGATACTGGCTGACGAACCGTTTGAATTCACGGAGCGCAGCTTCGGTGCTCGTGAAAGGATTGTCATGATAGATATTGATATAGCCAAGATAATATTGCGCGGTTCTCGCCGAAGGAGAATTGGGCTTCGCGTTCCGTACCTTGTCGAACTTGACCTTGGCATATTCGTAATTGCCGGCCCTGAACAACGAATCGGCTTCGCCGAGCAATTTTTGTTCAAATGTGATATATCTGCCGCCACCACACCCCGGGAGCAGGATACCCCCAAATATGAGGAATCCGCTCACGAGAATATGCCGACAGTCTCTTCGATGCGGAATACCGGCCTCCATGACGCTCAACTCGATGATTTGTCAAGATTAATCATCTGTTCTCCGCTCGAAGTGTAATCTTCGACCACCGGATTTTTGATTTCGCGGAGCTTTCGTGTTACCTGTGAGATGCGTTCGGTTTCCTCCAGAATCGTGCGGACACGCTCCTGCATCTCCTGAGGATAGTCGGCCATGGTCATTTCGAGAAACTGGGCGTTCCCCGATATGATCATGAGCGGGTTGTTGATCTCGTGGTTCACTGAAGCCACCACCTCGCCGATCGCTGCCAGACGTTTGGAGCGAACAAGCGCTTCCTGTGCGTTTTTGAGGTCGACCGACATCTGGAAAAAAGCGGAGGCCAGATCACCGATCTCGTCATTCGGATATCCGTGAGGATCGACGTTAAAATCCCCTTTCCCGATATTGCCAGCAGATTCGGTGAGACGGCGAAGTGCGTTGGTGAAGTATGTGGAAAACCATAGAGCGAAAATAACGGCGATCACGGAGACCACAAGGATAATATATATGGTCATCTGTTTTACATTATGTACCTTGAATTCCACTTCCTTGATGCGCTGGTTCGTTTGATTGTCGATGATCGCCTCGGCGCTGTCGATGGCGCGTGTGAGTTTTCCTCCGTTTTCTTCGAGGAGTTTGTGAAGCGTGTCAAGCTTTGGTCTTGGGACAATGGTATTCCGGGCCTGGACAATGCTGTCGAACATCACGGAATAGGTACCGTTATAGGTGCGGACGGCGCTCATTGTCGATTTGAGTTGTTGAAGAGAATACTGGCTGGGAGGCGAGCGAAACGCCTGACGATTTACCTCCTCGATCGCGCTTATATTGCGTTCGATCGTGTCGGAAAGCGCTACGATTTCCCGTTGTGTCTGCATGAAATTATCCACCGATTCCTGCCTGCCGAGGCGATCGAAGCTTACGACGCTCGGGGCTTGAACGCGATGAAGCGTCTTGAGACGCAGCATATTGTTTTTGATCTCGTTCTGACGTTTCACGATATTCGCGACTATATTGACATATTCCAAATTGGAAACGATCACGAAAAAAAAGACATTGAGAAAGATGATGACCACGAATCCCAGGAACATCTTTGGAGCAATGGTTATTCGCATGATGCCGTATGTCGTACCAAGGTGAAAGTGTGTCGGACCGAGTCTGTTTCCGCGCGGCCGGTTTAAAACCGCCCGGGTATCCGCTGCTCCCTGTTTTTCCCGGTCTGGATATTCAACGGGCTACTATGGGAATTGAAACCTTCGTCTAGCGATTCCCTTATCGGTGAGACTGAAGCTGCCGGAGATTATTGCATTGCAGAAATACTCTACATGTCTCCACCTGTATTTCTGCGCTTTTTGCCTGCCGTCTTTATCCCGCATTTTCGCTCTCTCGTGATGAGTATCGCTCAACTTAGGTGAAAATATACTATCATCAAACAAATGGATGCTGCAATATAATTTTAGAAATCGTATCCGGCTGAAAAATAAAACGATTCCAGAGTTTTACGGGAGAAAGCGTGACCGTGGTTTCTCACCAGCCTTCCGAATAAAAAACGGATCGGGCCCACGAGTGTCAGATAGGATACCCCCACTCCGATTCCGATCGGAGCCTCTTTCATCAGTTCCCGGTAATCGTGATCGCTGCAATACCAGGCCGTACCCCAATCGGTCATCACATGGGCAAAAAGATTTTTCTTAACTTCACAGCGGTATTCCATATGAGCGATTCCAAACCGGTCTCCGGTCATCGCGCGGGGCGGCAAACCCGAAAACGGCACGTAATTGTAGAGACTGTGCTCCTGGTATCGCTCCTCAGGTACCGCTCCGCCCAGATATGCCCGTTCGATCTCAGGAAGCGTTGAACTGGCCCATGAAAAACTCAATCGCGGAAAGATCGTGTGCCGCTCCATGAAAGTAAAGTAGCGGCCAATGCTTCCGGTCCACTCGTAAAATGTATAACGACCTCCCAACGCTTTGTTTGCGCCGCCTGCCGAGAGATACAGCTTTAACCCTGAATTTGGGTAAGGGTATTCATCCATGGAATCCATGGTGAGCTTGAGTGAATAGTACGAGAGCGTTTTTTTGAGCTGCATTCCGAGAATATCGCCCAGTATTTCCGTTTCGCTCTGCTGAACACGGAATCTCTCCAGCCGAATCCCCGCACTTACCAGTGTGTACCTGCCCAGCTGCGTTCCTACGGAAAGGTTCAGTCCTGACTTTCTCAGGGATTGGGCTGTCAGCGAAGTGGTGGAAACCAGCCGGACCGAATCCACGATCGTGGTCTCCGCTTCCATGATCTTTTCTTTCGAGGAGTAAAGCTGCACTCCCAGGTTATTGGCGATATTTCTCGACGACAGGTGATTCCCTTCCAGCTCGAGCGAATACTTTTCACGACGCAAACCGTACTGAAGATGAAGAAGAGCGATGACGCCCTGACCGAAACAGTTCTCGTAGGCCGGTTCCACGTATCCCTCGCCGTAATGGAAATCATCGAACCGCAGACCGGTCCTGAGCCGCCAGAATTTCTTCTCCTCCACCACGATCGTACTGAGGCCGTTTGAGTCGATGTCGATATTGACGTTTTCGAACAGGTCGGTGGCATAGAGCGACGACAGGGAATTCTTCAAGTTGGAGGGGGAGAGGGTATCTCCAACTTTCAAACCGGATGATTTGGTCAGAACTTTCGATAGAGTCCGCCTGTTTCCTTTGAAGTCGATTGATGAGATGATGGGATCTTTCATTTGTGAAAAATCGTTTTTCATGATGGTTGGAGACTTGTGTTCCGCACCTCCCGCGGAGGCAGGGTCCGATTCCAGGAGAATCGGTTGCAGCGGGTATGGCGTACCGCTCGTGGCCCCGTTTTCGGAACTGTCCCGGGAAAGAAGAAGGGAACGCAGGTCAGGACAGTGGGGGAGAGTGGCCGCATATCCCAACCCGATGAGCGAGTCGATTGTGCTGAAATCGTTGTTTCTCAAATTGCCGAGCTCCGGTCGTATCACGAAATCCGCGCTCTTTTTTTCCTGTTCCTCATCGCTAGCGGTACTGATCGCGACGATCTGATCGACCAGGCGCACGGGATTGGCGAGCTCCCTTTTCTTCCAAAGCGGCGAGGTGACATCCACCGCGATCACGGTCCGGGCCCCCAGAGACCGGGCGGTTTGGACCGGAATATTGGCTTTCACACCTCCATCAATGAGCAGTGTATTTCCGACTGGAACAGGAGAGAATGCAAGAGGCAGGGCGCATGATGCACGAATCGCGGTCACGATATTACCCTTCGAGAACACCACTTTTTCACCCGAGATAAGATCGGTAGCGATAATGCGTAACGGGATCTCCAACCGGTCGAAATCGGATCCGGCCCTGAACTGGGGAGCGGTGAGCAGAGGTGACAGGCAATCGTAGATCGCCTGTCCGTGCGAAAGCGCGTTGGGAAGAATCGGTTTAAAGTCGTAATCGAAGCGAAGTTCGAAAAGCGCGTTGTTCGGTTCGTTTTTCTGGCTGACGAACAGGGTTTTTCTTCGTGAACTGTTGCTGAAGATCTCATCCCACGCAACAGTCCGGGTGAGGGAGGCGATACTGTCGGCTGAATACCCGGAAGCGTACATCGCGCCGATTATGGCCCCTATGCTTGTCGCCACGATGAGGTCCGGTCGAATGCCGGCCGTCTCGAGAGCCTTGAGCACCCCGATCTGGGCGAATCCCCGTGCCCCTCCTCCGCTGAGCACAAGAGCGCAGCGGGGAGTTGCCGCGGGGTCTTTCCCGAATACCGACGCCATTATGATCAGCAATGGAACCAGAAGTTTTCCCCGCACCTTTTTTCCTTTTGTCGACATCACGGGTGTATTTTAGACATCGGCAGCAGCACACCGCTTCATGACTCCGATTCGCGCCTGCCATGAATATGCATCGAAGAGTGGGTAACCATTCCTGCAACACGGAATCGGTACTCAAGCGGGTGGGTGTTGGTATATCTAATATAATTGATTTCCCGCAGCTGCAAGTCAGGTTTGATGACACCGGTCTTCGCGTTTCGGTCATCGTCCGACGCACATGGTGAATTGACCCTGTATTCGATTGGTTCCGGGTGACCGCCGGCGACCGGAGTTGCATGTGTTTGATGGATCCTTTCCTGTCTCATATCGGATCATTTTTGTTTTTCACGAGGAGACCACATCCTCAGGGCCGCGGGGCAGGACAGCAACTTCGGGTGTAGGGGGACGCCCGTCCGTCTCTCAGCCGTGTTGGCTGATTAGGAGAGTGCTCATTTCAGCTAGAAAGGACTTTGCATGAAAAAGTGGACACCGGCGGCTTTGGTCCCGGCAGAGTCCCTGAGAACAATATCGTTTGCTGCGACCGTACTGGCGACAATGGCATACTTTGTGCGGATCTCCATGTTTTTTCTACCTGTTCCAGCGCTGTTGAGTGCCTATACACCATGCGAGCATGACCTGCCTGAAAACGAAAGCGAAGCGGAGATTTTTCTCGCGGAAGGAGTGCTCGATTCTTCGGTGTGGACGGCACTGAAACCATATTATCGCAAACCGCTCAACGTGCCTTCAGGCGAAATACCGGTACTCTGTGAAATCTTTCCGGATCTGGCGGAGTCGCTGCCCGGAAAAGACGATTTGGAACGCTATATTCCCTGGGATGAGCGCTCGTGTCGCCGTTTCTTCTTTGATCATCCCGAGCTTGCCGCTTTCCGGCCGGTTTTGGATTTCAGCTTCCGCAGAAAACCGGGACCAGGAAAAGTCTCCTTCCATATGAACAAGTCGGGAATCGATACATCCGCCGGGCACGCGGCGAAGTTCTCGTTCCAACCGAGGAAACAGATCGCTGCGTCAGGAACCGTCGATTTCAGCGCGGATTATGCCCGTTGGGAGAGAAGGAGCATCGAATTCGATCCGTGGCCGAACCTTTCCATTCGTGCAGGCAACGCCGTACTTCTTCACGAACCCGGATTTTTCTATGGTCATTTCCCAGACACTGTATCCTCGCGCTCCGACCGCAGCGACAATTGGCTTTATGGAACCGCGCATACATGGAACGGTGTGTCCGCGCTCTTCGCTCTACCCTTCAAAAGAACCGGCAATGCCGCATCGATATCGGGTTTTTTCCATCGGGGCCATACCGAGGAAGTCACGGGCGGCACGGTATCCGCCTCTCGAAGAGACCACGTGAGGTGCTCCTGGGGAGCTTCGCGCTTGAAAATAGGCCAGGAACGTGACGGTCCACTCTACCTGCACTCCTCGGCAAAAGTGCGGTTTTCTCCGTGGACCGCCGAGCTTTACGCCGGGTGGAAGCGGGGATTCGGTTCTTCGATCCCATTTCTCTTCAGGAGCGAATTCAGGGCCGATTCGCAATCCTTCGAGGTGTCGCTCATCCATCTACCGGCCCGGTTTTCCGAACCTCGGAGCCGCATCCTCGGACGATTCGCGGCGGAAATGGATGAAACGGACACTCTTTTCCAGTCGGTTTCGCTTATCAGGATAGCGTCACGCCTCGGACCGGACGCATTTTTCCGCCTCGCTCCGCAGCTTGACTTCTGGTTTCAGGGCGACCGCGCGGATCACGCTACCGCATTGATTCGAGGCGAAGCCGAATGGTGGAAAATCGAGAGTTATTTTTCGTTTTCCCGCCGTATCGGCCCCGATCTGGATCATTACCGGCCTGCCGTGCTTGAGACTGCGTTTATCCTTAACGCCGCCCCCGGGGTGTCGCTTTCCATGCGGCACAAGACACTTTTTCCAGGGGGGTACAGGGGTACCCTGAGTCCCGTGCTGCGTCTGTTTTCGGCAGTTCGCATCGAACCCCTGCTCACGGTCATGGCCGATTACTACGGTATCACTTCGACGCTGGTCGGGATGAGAGAGACTATCTCTTTATTCGATCGCACTTCAACCGAACTGTTATTCGAGAAGAGTATTAAAAAAAACCATCGGGAGAATCGCACACGTGTGGAAGGAAAAGCCTTGTTTCTTTTTTAGAACCGTCGCTTCGCTCTTTCTGGTCTGTCTGGCGGTCGTCTGCAACCAGCCGTTCCCGGCCGGTGGAGACGAACCTCTCTCGTTCACGGTGCTCGATGCGGGTCAGGGCCTTGCGCAAATACTGGTCCACGGGGAGCGCGCGATGCTCTTCGATATCGGTCCTCCCGAGGCATGGCCGGAGTGGAGTGAAACCTACGCGTTATTAGGCAGGCCTTCGATTTCCGCGATCGTGCTGTCGCACCGGGAGATTGATCATACCGGAGGACTTCAGTTTATAGACGGCTCCGTACAATGGACCGGAGAGACGATCGTCGGCCGCGGTGAAGATACCTCTTCACTCAGGAAAAAACTGGTCAACTGGAACGGACCGCTCCGGTTCACCCAGGTCGCAGCCGGCGATTCGACCCTCTTTTCCGGATCGTGCGTCGTCCGGTTCATCTGGCCTCCCGGCGACGGAGCGACGGAACCCGCGTCCGACACTCTCTTCAACCGTTTCAGCCTGGTCGCTCTGATCGAGCACGGGTATTCGCGTACTCTGGTGACGGGGGATATCGATTCTACGGCCATGCGGCTGATCGTAAGGTCGCGACCCTGCGACTGTGCGGCGGATATCGTGGTAGTTCCGCACCACGGAAGCGCAGGTTCCGCCTGTCCGCTTTTCTACGGGTATGTGCGTCCGCACACCGCGGTGATATCGTGCGGTAAAATGAACGATTACGGCCACCCCTCGCCCGAGGTCGTTGACATGCTGTTTGATATGGGAGGCATCGACTGCTTTTTGACGCGCGATTTCGGTACGATGAGCTGGGAGAGTAACGGATTTTACTGGATACGGAGGTTTTAATTGGTGAGGGTGAATGTCGGGTGGTATTTTTCCATTCTCTTTACCCTTGTTCCGAGGAGCCCTGTAATGCGTTGTTGTCTCTTCGCGGTGATTGCGGTATACCAGGCCGTGGTGGCGGATATCGCGGTGACGGTCGATGCCCGGAAAGAGCTTCGGGTTACCGTGTACCGTGACTTCGGTATTGTCCGGGACGTAAGGAAAATCAATATCCCCGAGGGGGATAATCGAATCCGTTTCGAAGGTGTCGCGACAGGCATCGAGGAAGAATCCGTGAACCTCGAGTGGAAATCGGGCGAAGAGGTCGAACTGATCGCTCAGGCGTATGAATTCGACCTGGTCAGTCCCGTGAAGCTCATGGAAAAATATATCGGACGTCAGATCGAGATCGTGCCGGGAAAGGATCAGTGGCCCGATACGTCGGTTCAGCCGGCGGAACTCATCTCAATCAACGGTAAAGAACCGGTCTACCGTATCGGAGCCAAAATCACCTTTGGAAATATCGGCAGGATCCTTTTTCCCTACATGCCCGATAACCTCTATACGATTCCGACTCTCGTATGGAATGTCGCCATTCCCCGGCGTCAGAGTACTGAAATAGCGGCTACCTATCTCACGGAAGGGTGTTCATGGGAAGCGGGGTATCTTCTCCAGGTCGAAAACGACCAGGCCGGATCTTTCGGTGGATGGATAAATTTTACCAACGAATCCGGGCTCGACTTTAAAAACGCGTTGATTACCTTTGTTGCGGGAGACGTTCGCCGCTTCGATAAGTCATCGAAACGAATTTGCGGCCCAGCCGAATCCGTTGGCTCATACGGAGATTTCTTCTTCTACGAAATGAACCAGCCGATTTCCATATTTTCCAACCATGCCAAACAAGTGGAATGGATTCCGAAAGGCACCGTACAGCTGAGGCAGAACTATCTCGCCGAGATCGATTTCGCGAATGGTATTCCGGACGATCCGGTGAACGTCTATGCTTCCGTAGTCATAGAGAATCTGACGACCAACGGTCTTGGAATTCCCCTGCCCAAGGGAATCGTCCGTGTCTTCAAACGTGATGCCGGCGGCGAAAACCGGTTCATCGGCGAGAATCTCATTCCCGACACCAGGATCGGACAACCGTTCCTCGCCACTGTCGGAAAAACAGAAGGTATAACGGTAAGCATCAAATCCGCATCGGACGGGGAGGCCTACAGGATGGATATCGCCAACAACAAACCGGGGCCCGTCTCCCTCAGATTCAAGGTGCAGACCGGAGGCAGGAACATCATCAACGCCTCAGGAAAATACAGGATAGTGCAAAACTCTTCCGTGGAATGGGATTTAGTGATAAAATCACATGACGTGGCAAAGATCGCCTGCAATTTGAAAAAAAGAGGTTCCTGAAAGTTAGCCACGCATGAAAGGAAAGACGCCGGCCATGACGTTCGAGACCGAGAAGAATTTCCAGGGAAAGGATCATGCACTTCGGCAGGCGGAATTGCAGTCCGAGCGACTGTTGTCGATCGTGAGGCTGGGGGCCGCGGTCGTGTTCACCGTCATCGCGGTATTCGGCGTCCTTCTGGGCAACACCACCCCGAAGACTTTCTTGATTCAGGCGGTTTCGCTGGCCCTGGTCTACGGCTACAGCGGTTATTTTCTTTACATTCCAGGCAGACGATTCGTCCCGGGATATTTCGTCTATATCCTGGTGTTTCTCGATACGTTGATAATTACCACGATTCTCTGGTCCTATTCCTTCAGCGGAATCAGCGGCGATATGATGAAAACCTCGGTGGCCGGGGCCTATTTCATAGTCATCATCTTCACTGCCCTTCACTACCGGACAAGCCTCTCGATATTCTGCGGAATCATGTCCGTTTGCGGTTACACGCTGCTATACTATTATTATTCCCGGGGAGTTCAACCATCGTCCCTGCAGCTTTACGGGTATCCGGCACACATGACGCTGCTCCTGACCGCTTCGGTCATCGGCGGGTTCGTGTCCAGAAACAATTCGGTTACCATCCAGAAGGTGATCTCGTCGGAGATCCGATATCACAATCTCGTCCACCGTCTGCCGGAGATGCTGTTTACGATCGACCGGAACGGAAACTTCATCTGGACGAATTCCGCTTCGCTGGCAATCGTCGGCATTCCCTCCAAGAGAATGCAGGGAAGGAATATCAGGAGCTTCCTCATACACCCGGACAGACTCAAACTCGATTCGAAAGGTGTGAAAGGCACGTTCGGCATCACCGATCTCGAGGGAGAGGAAAAGTTCGTAGATTTCAACATACAGCCGATCATGGTGGAGGACGGACTGGTGGCATTCGACGGCATCATGTCGGATGTGACCGACCGCGAAAAGGCGATCACGCAGCGAGAAGAGATGGTTCAGCGCCTCTTCCAGTACCAGAAGATGGAATCTCTGGGGATGCTGGCCAGCGGGATGGCTCATGACTTCAACAACATATTGCAGACCGTCAACGATCTCGCCGCGATGATCCTGCGCGAAAGCGGGGAGGAGGAGACCAAGAGGCGCATCGATCTCATCAATGAAACCATGGCCGACGCCAGGTTTCTCGTCGCGGAGCTGTTCGCCCTCGGCCGGAAAAAACCGCTCGACTACCGTCACCTGAATCTCAATACCTTCCTTGAGCAGATCATTCCTCAGTTCAGCCGTCAACTCGGCCCGAATTTTCTTCTCACCCTCGAGACACCCGAGGAGCACCTCTGGATCGAGGGCGACCCCGATCATCTGAAAAGAATTTTCCAGAACCTTATCGGCAATGCCAGGGACGCCATGCCCGAAGGCGGCAACATCACCGTCTCCTGCGACCGGGTCATGAGTTCGGCGAATGAAGGAACGATCCAGATACGGGTCACCGACACCGGAACAGGCATTCCGCAGGAACTGACCGAAAAGGTGTTCGATCCGTTCTTTACTACAAAGAAGCCGGGCAAGGGTACCGGGCTCGGTCTGGCGCTAGTTCGGCGTATCATCATGCTCCACAACGGGAATGTCTCGATCGAGAAGACCGGATATCAGGGAACCACGTTCCTGATCGAACTTCCGCTCAGTGACCAGGAGGAGCTGGACAGCGACACCAGGGAACTGATGCTCAACCGCATACCGGCCACTGTGCTGCTGCTCGACGACGACCGGAAGATCCGCG
>CAZGVZ010000041.1:13096-13796 GCA_964529145.1 uncultured Fibrobacteraceae bacterium
GAAGTCGTCGAGGAGACCCTGTACGGCGTGCGTGAACTTCTCCGGAAGATCCGCGAGGTGCTGAGGATCTTCCTCAAGGAGTTCAAATACACGACACTCGAGGCTACCAACGGCGACGAGGCCGTTCAGCAGCTGAGAAGCAGCGTGGAGAGCTGTTCGGTGGTCATTATGGACTGGAAGCTCGGGACCGAGAATCCTCACCAGGTGATCAAGAGTCTCAGGGAGATACGCAGGGACCTGATAGTTATCGTTGTGTCAGGCTATCCGCCGCAGGATCAGAGCATCTCGATGATGAACATCACCAGATGGTTCACCATACGACCGGAACCTGCTCGACATCGAGATCCAGCGCGCGCTGCACAAGCTGCAGGCCGCCCCGCGCGAGAACGCGAATCGCAATCAGCGAAAAGGGGTGAAGCTGCCCCCGGTCAATCCGACTTCCGAACCCTCCGCAGAGACCCTGCCGGCAGCGTCTCAAGCAGTCGTCCCTCAGCAGGTCGCCGAGCCGCCTGCCCGGCAGGAGGACGGAGGAGAAGAGGAAGAGGCTACTTTCGAGGTCTGATCACATTTGTCTGCACGGCTCCCGGAATCGTGAACCAGTACGCTTTGTTCTCGGTTATCTCGAATGCCTGGAGAAAGGTGAACGTCTCTCTCGGCCTGTCCGGACACTTAAAGGAAAGTGATCGTTCCCGCACGCCTG